>JAUVIW010000075.1 GCA_030592525.1 archaeon | reverse complement strand
CCATGCGCGTCACGATGACGCCTGTGACGTCTACTGCGTCATTGAACTCTCTTGCCTGCTTGCCCGCTGTCTGCCCCATATCAGCGCCCAGCACAAGGTATTTTTCGTCGGGCTTGAGCTCCTTGCCAATTGCGCGGATCTCGTCCACCAAGTCCTTGTTGAGGGAGTCTCTCCCGGCAGAGTCCACTATAAGGACATCGTAGCCTTTGAGCTCATTGAGGCCATTGCGGAGGATGGCGAGGGCGTCCTTGTTCTTGGGCTCGCCGTACACTGGCACGCTAATCTGCTCGCCTAACTGCCTCAGCTGCTCATACGCGGCAGGGCGCCAGGTGTCCGTCGTCATCATCGCGGTCTTGAGGCCGCGCTTGGAATAGTACTTGGCGAGCTTTGCTGCGGACGTAGTCTTTCCATGGCCATAGCAGCCCACGAGAAGGATGCAATGGGGCTCCAAACGAGGAGTGTGCTCCTCGCCAACGAGCTTCACGAGCTCTTCATAGACTATTTTGATGAAATGCTCCTTTTGGCTTGCGCCTTTCAGGATTTCTTCGGATTTAACGCGTTTTTCGACTGTTTTGGTTAGCTGTAGGACTAGCTTCACGTTAACGTCTGATGATATGAGCGCCCTTTGCAATTCGCGGGAGCTCTCTTTGAGAAGGGCGTCATTGACGATAGCTGCGCCCTGTATTCGCTTGAGCACGTCCTGGAGACCCGTTGCAAGCTTGGAGAAAGCCATTATACTTTCCTCCCTTTGAGCAGCTCATCGAAGATTGCCTTAATCTTAGGTGTTTCAATACGCCTGACAGCATGATTCAAGAGACCGCCTGTCTTGCAGCCCTTAGCCTCGTATTCAGATGACTGGAAAGCCATCTCAAGGCTGTCGAGCTCCTTGATAAACTTGGCTTCTGGGGATGCCTTCTGCTCGCACTCGAGCCACAAGGCCATTAATTCGGAGCGGGATGGCTCGTCGACAAGGGATAAGATGCGTTCCATTGCCTTTTTCTCTGCTTGGGCTTTTTCCTCGAGATTTGAAGCCTCATTCCCTTCTGTATCCCCAGCTGGGATGTCATCTGTGTAGACTTCGCAGATGTCGTGGATGATTGCCATCTTGAGGCACTTCTCCATGTCCAGGTCTTTTGGTGCGAGGATCAGGGCCATTAAAGCTGTTCTGTAAGTGTGGTCAGCGACACTCTCGGGATTTGGGACAGAGCACATCTGCCAGCCAGTGCGCTTCACATCCTTGAGCTTGCCAGCCTCATGGAAAAACTCGACCAAAGTCATCCGAACACCCTCCGCATGATTTCATCGGCGTTGAATGGTTCGAGGTCGCTGTAGCCTTGTCCGGTACCAAAATAGACTACAGGGATGCCTGTCGAGCGGAATACGCTTATGACGCCTCCGCCCTTGACATCCAAGTCCATCTTGCTTAGTATTATGCCATCGACGCCTACGCTGTCCTTGAACGTTGAAACGCGTTCCACCAAGGCATTGCCTGCCAGGGCTTCGTCCAAATAAAGGCGCAAATGAGGCTTTGCGACGCGGGAAATCTTCTCAAGCTCCTGAAGAAGGTTCTTGTTCGTGTCCTGGCGGCCAGCCGTGTCAATAAGGACACAGTCAATGTTATTGGCCTTTGCGCTGTCAATAGCATCAAAGGCCACAGCAGCGGGATCCGCACCGTAGCCATGCTTTATGACCCTGATGCCCAGAGCCTTGCCATGCTCCTCGAGCTGCTCAATGCTTGCGGCACGGAATGTGTCGCTTGCCGCAAAAACAGAGGACAAGCCATTCTCCTTAAGCAAGTGGGCTGTTTTGGCGAGGGAAGTTGTTTTCCCGGCGCCATTAGGGCCTAAAAACAGTACGACAAAGGGCTTGTCACCCTTACGGACTTCTTCCACGATATCAAAGCCCTCGTCGGGCATGACTCGGCGGATGGCAGCTTTTACAAGTGATTCGATTGATTCTGAAATGTTCTCGCCTTTCTTGAACTCTTTGGCGAGCAAATTCTGCTTTATTTCTTCAACTAACTCTTTTGCGACGTCGTGGGCGACATCCGACTCCAATAAGGCTAATTCGAAGTCCCATAAGTAGCTATCAATCTCCTTTTCAGAGAGCTTCGTGCTTCCGAGCACTTCCTTCTTGATGCGGGTGGCTAAGCCCTCTTTCTTCTTCGGCTTTTTCGGAGAAGGGGGTGGTGGAGCCTCTAGCTTCTCGTTCGCTTTACCCGCAATAGCTGAAGAAAACTCCTCTACCTTCTTTTTGAGGAACCCAAACATGGTGACTTATCCTATAACAGGCACATCAGGGCCTGCTTGCTGTTTCCTTGCGAAAGCGTTCAGCTTTGAGCGTAAAGCACCCAGGTCTTGACCTAATGCCTGGGCATTAGTGCCTATGCTCTTCAGTGCCTCTTCAAGCTCTTTTTCACGCCCCTCAAGGGATTTGATTATATCTTTGGGGTCCTTCTCCAGGATGTTACCCGCACCAACGTCCATTAGGGTTTTGGTGCTGGTCACACTGCCCTCGATGAATACGCCGCTACCCAAAGGTATCAGAGTGTTGTTTGCGCCGTCAGGCATATTGGATAATACAACCTTGGTGGCACGCAGCTCTGCAATCATGTTAGAGATCTGGGTCGCCTGCTGCTGGAGTGACTTCAGTTGGGCCTCTTCTAATTGGGCGCGCTGTACAGCTTGCTCAGGGGAAAGCTCAACCATCTTATTCACCACCAATCTGCTGGATTACCAGGCTCTTTGAGTCCTTGGATTCTATCTCGGTCACGTTCTCGATGGTTATGTCTCGTTTCTTGAGCTTGTGCTTGGAACCAAAATTCTTGAAAACGGTTTCTTTCGCGGATTCCTCGTTGAGGGCACGCGCATCTAAGTTAAAGACGTGTTTCTTGCGGTTTTGCCTGAAAACGCCGGTTATTTTGTATGTTTTTACTGCCATGGGGTATCACCTGTCTAGAAACAGGGCGTCGTCCACCCTGCTGAGCTCGAAAGGGGTCGTAGTGCTGCCTATGATGGCACCTCTCGAATTCGCTATCATTCCACCTTTTACAAAGGGATTGCCGTAGTTCAAAGTGCCTGTGCTACCATCCACCCCGAGAACACCCTTTAAATGGGTGAGGTCTTTGTCTGTTGCGTTCGGGTTGGATAGGAATCCCTTGTTTGTTGCAGCAAGGCATGATCCAGTTACATCGAGGCCGGCAATGGTTGTGGGCTCGGCCTTCACGCCAAGCGCCTCGGAGATTGTGCCAACAGCTTTCTTGGATAAGAGCGGGCTGACAGCACACCCCTTGTCATTGCATGACGCGAGATTGGCTATTGCCGTGAAGTCGTGTATGACGCTCACATCCAAGTACTCGCCAAGGGCCGCACGCTCGTCCTTGTAGGCTATTGCCGGCACTACTGCGCCATTGGCATTAGCCAGCAGGAAGATGCCAATCAGGTTGCTCGAGCAAAGCGAGAGCCTGATTACATCTGTCCCAAGCGTCTCCCGGGCCAATTCCACAAAATCATCGGGGGTGTAGTGCGGAACGAATGTGTACTCATCCGTAGTGCACGCGAACACCCCGACGAACGGGTTGCCTGCAAGATTTTTCTGCTCGATGTACAGTTAGACCACATCCGCTGTAGCGCGCTTCTCCTCCTCGAGGATTTTGACCTTGACTCGCCTCGGGGGCTTCTGGATGCCTCTTGCCCACACAATCTTGTTGAGGGCTGTGCTGACAAACGGCTCCTTGCGCGTGTGCTTTCGCACGTACGCCTTGATGGTATTTATCGCTGCGCGTGCGCGCTTGGTGCGCGGCTTCTCCCACGCGTCGCGGAGGCCAATGGTGTGCACGCTCTCCTTGAGGATCTTGGGCTTTTCTTCTTCCTTTGGCTCTTCCTTGCCCAGGGCCTTCATGGCCGCGGACTTGGCATCAGCCTTTGCGTCAGCCTTGACTTCCTTTACAGATGCCTTGGCTTCCACAGGCTTGGCTTCTGCCTTTGTCTCCTTTGCAGGGGCCTTGGCTTCCTTCACTGGCTTGGCCTCGGTTGGCTTGGCCTCCGTCACAGGAGCCTCTTTCTTGGGCTTTGTCTCTTCTTCTGCCATTAATTATCACCCTTGCTTTCCTTCAGCTTTAAGCGCACTTTGTGCCCGAGCTTCGAGCGCCTCCAGTGGTATTGCTTCTGGTTCTGGGAGACCGCACGGTTGGTCTTAATCATGACCCATAGAGGCACGCGCTTGTTGGCCTTGGCTCGGCGCGCGAGAAGTTTCTTTGTGTCTTCATCTTTTCTGCTTGACATAAGTATTCACTTCCTTATAATCCTTATTTCCTTCTTTTTTCCGCGAATCTTCTCGAGGACTGCTTTCAGTTCTGCGTCAGACAGCTTTTTGTGCGTTTGCTGAAAGACGTACATGACTAGCTGTTCCACCTGCTCCGCAAGCTTTGGGTTGGCTAGCCTCAGGTTCGTGAGGCGGGCTTTCGCGTCAGGGGTCAGCGCGGCATTGAGCGCGAGGTCCTTCTGGACCTCGAACTGCTGCTGTTGCGCTTGCTCCTGCTGCTTGTAAGCCACCTCATTCTGAAGCTGTGCCATCTTGCGGCGCCGGAGTTCCTCGATGTCATCCATGGCTTAGGCCTCTGTGGGCTCCTCCGCTTCTTTAGCAGGCTCCTCAGCAGCAGGCTCAGGCTTGGGCTCCTCTACAGGTGCCTCTTCCTTGGGCTCTTCAGCTGCAGGCTCTTCTGCAACAAGCTCCTCGGCCTT
>JAUVIW010000039.1 GCA_030592525.1 archaeon | reverse complement strand
GCGAACGAGCAGTCCAAGCAGATTGGTGACTTCATGGTATTCCTCCAGAGTGTAGCTAAGTCTTACACTCCAGGCCAGGGTGGCTCTGCCACTGTACGCCTGGGTGGTGAGGTGCTGCTCCTGAAGGACGGCCAGAACCCCTCTCAGTTCCCTGACTACAAGGCAAGGATTGTCACTGCCGCTACGAACAGCTCGAACCTTGACAGGCTCGACATGATCTACGACAAGACTGTCCAAGCTAAGGACATGGTAACTGAGATTGCCGGACCGAGCAACTACTTCACTCTACAGTACGTAGGTGACGAGGTTGCACGCGGCCAGTGGACCTATGAAGACATCATGGTAAGCACTGACGGCTCATCCGACAACGCAATCGACGAGATTTCGTACCAGGACTTCAGCTATGAGGAGCAGTACACCGTGCCTCTGAACGATGACATAACGCAGATTGCATGGCTCGCTACTAACGCATCAGGATATATTGGTGAAGCGGGTTCAAACCAGTCAAACGTTGTTCAAGGTATCACCATCAATGGTACGACATCAGTCAACATGTCGGGTATGAACCCACTGTACGAGGATGACATCTTCTTCGTTGCGAACACGCCAATTCGCATCACGTCCATTACGACGTCGACTGCTAAGGCGAATGCGCAAGTGCAGTTCACCGTTGGCTATGGCAGTGACTCTTCTTCAACCAAGACTGTCAAGGCGAACGATGGCACCTGTACAGATGGTCCTGTGGCTCGTGGTCAGTACGTGAAGTGTTTGAATGTCCCGATTGTCGGTTCCAACCAGATAACGTATTACTTCCCGTGGAACTCGACTAACTACTCCAGTACCTACAACCTGATTGGAGTCGGTGCTGGCGCAGACAACAACCTCGACACGCGCTACGGTGACATCAACTGGACCAACGGAACCAACACCTCCAGACGAAATGCAGGTCTTCTAAAGACCGCAATTCAGCCTGGCGCCCAGTACTTCGGTATCGGCCCATACGCTGTGACTGTCACTGACAGGAACTCTCAGCGCCACCAGGTAATGTACGACAACGCAACCACCAACCCAGGTATTAACGTAACGGCAACAGGAATTGTACCCGCTACTGAAATCCAGCAGGCTGGAAGTAACCCAGGCTATGACAACAACATGTACATGTACACTGCTGGTGCATGGATTGAAGCAACCAACACTGAGTCGGTTACCTTCCAGAACCCAGAGAACGCTCCGAGAACCAACCGCGTCGCGTTAATCCGCGGCGAGTCCACATCCACAAGCGGTTCTGAGAAGACAGTCAGCTCGACTGACACCTTCCCAGTAGAGGTATCCAGCGGCGTTACCGTCACTGAGATGTCTTGTGTTGCTGATGAAGTGTCCTACACCACCGGAGTATCCTTCGGTACTGTCGGTACTTTGGTCATCGACGACAACAGCGTGCCTTCTGGCAACGCGATTGTCATCGGCGGTCACATGGTCAACAAGCTAGCAGTCGGCGTTACCGACAGCAAGCTGACCAAGGCTGGCGACAAGGTTGGCGAAATGGCTGGCACCAACGTGTATGTTGCAGGTTACACTGCAGCTGACACCGTGTCCGCTGTCAACGACCTCATCGCACAGATCAAGGCAATGTAGGAACCGTACAAGGTCAAATAAACCCTGAGGGGAGGAATCCCCTCAGCTTTTCTCTTTTTTGCGGGTGTCGCAACGCTTAAAAACCGGTTTAGGTATAATCCCCACCTCGGTGATATCGATGGCAGTATGGAAGAAAGAAAAGAAAAAATCAAGCAAGAAGAAAAAGAATGCACTCGTGCCCCAGAACATAGTCGGGCCAGTCATCTTCATTGCGGCAGTGGTCATTGTTGCCCTGCTGCTTTTCACGGCGCAGCCAGAGGCTGTAGCCGCACTAACAACGCTCTCCATAGCCACTTCAGAGCAGCCCGGAGCAGTAGGCTTCCATGAAATCTACATTACATCAAACCAGCCCTTGGCCTCAGTGAGCGTGCTCGTTAATGGCAAGCCAGCCACCCAAAAGGCCATGGCCGGCAACACGTACACATTCGAGTTCTTTGCAACCCCCTATGAAGCTGTTGGCGTGAAGCCCATCGTGGTTGACGCCACGGATTCCTTGGGGCGGACCATTCACGACGAGAGCAAGGGCTTCTACGTCGGCTACGACGCAGTAGGCGACAAGGTCATGGACATCATATTCTATACTTACGAGCAGGGCGGGTACACACCTATTGACATGGCCCAGTGGATAGTATTTGAGGACAACAAGACGCTCAACCTCTTCTACGAGCTCGTGGATGAGGGTGGCCACAACCAAGCTTCCATTAATGCAATGGTCCCCCTTATTCAAAACCTGAGCCACATCACGAGTGACCTGCAACAAAAGCCGTTCAATCATTATCTTGTGACAGTGCAGGGCCGCGAGTGGGTCTCGTGCATGGACAACACCACAGCCATTGTGCCTTTGGAGGAGTGCCGCCGCATCCTTGATGAGGAAAATTCAATCATACTTCGGTACCCTTACTACCCCTCGGCACAAGTGTTCGTGACCAACACCACTATCGAGCTGCAGCCCGCACCTTTCACACAAGGGTATGTTGTTGAGGCTATGCAGCGCGTGATGGGTGACATGTTTTTCGCTAAGGCACTGCAGCAGCTTGAAGAAGAGGACATGCTAGCCCGTGAGGCCAACGCCACAGCAGCTAACGAAACTGTGGCTAACGAAACATCTCTTGTAGAACTGTAGTGGCATAACAACCCTTCGGGAGCGAGAACCTCATCCGCAGCCAGTCGCTTCCCTTTTCAAGAATCTCCAGCCCCTGCACTTTCACTGTGAGTGGTCTGCGCAATCCCCTGCTCGACAGCTCGGGCATTTTATGCAGGGAAAATTGCCCCAGCTCAAGCCACTCGTCCTCTAGCAAGTCCATCTCTATCTCGCCCTGCTTTCCAGTAGCGAGTTCCGACTCGTAGCCATACAGCGGCCCGGTGGGCACACCGTCCTGGAGGATATCCCCCTCAAGTGGCTCGAGCCCCAAGGCGCGCCTTTTGTCAAGAACTCTGTTGAACAGGTCCGACTGGTAGGCGTGCACGAACATGAGCAGTAGTTTCCTTGGCAGCCTGCGCAGCGCGCCGGCATAGTCATCAGGCGCCTCTGCCAACCGCCCGAGAAGAGTGCGCTCGTACGTCAGGTGATGGGGGTAATAGCCAAGCGCCGTGGTATAATCCAATTCCTTCTTCAAGCGCTTGCGTGCCTCCTTATCCTCTTCGGGCTCTGCATCAAACCACTTGAACAGGTATGTCTCAACAGCTTCCTTGACATTCTCCTCGACAATCGCTTTGCCGACTAGGTGCGTGATGGGCCGGAGGGTGCCGAAGCGCTGTTCCCCGAAGTAGTTCGGTATAACTTCGGGCAGCTTTTTGTCGGGATCCACATCCTTGACGAGTATTGTGAACCTGTTGCCCGTGAGGTCGCCGAGCTTGACCTCCGCGCCGTAAGCCAACGGCTTGAGTATGATGTCCTTTATCTTCAGTGCCTCGAGCGCCTCGCGCTCGAGCCCTTGCACAGAGCACCGCTGCGTTGTTATCGCCCTTCGGTCCTTGGTGCCCGCGAAGTTGAGGCGTTTCTGTGAGATGCGCAGCCTTTTCGCTATCTCCCTTATCGCGCCGATTGTGCCCCAGTTGTTTTTCTCGAGAACGAATATGAGCGCCCCTTCCCCCGGGCTACAGGCGCTTTTTTCCCTGAACTTGTATTCCTCGCCTCGCGCAAGCACGTGCCCATCAGGGCGGATTTCCTCGACAATGAAGTCCTCAGGCTTTTCCTTGATGCGCATTACCTGTACCTCAGAATAGCCCCGATGCCGCCGAACCCGTTCATGAACTGCTCACCCTCAGGCGTGTCAGTGGAAATCATTTCCACGGCCGTGCCTACTGTCCCGGCAAGCTCTGCCATCTCCTCGATGATGTCTTCCTCTTCGTAGCCCATGTCAGCGCCGCACTTCGGGCATTTTTCACCTTGTGCGCCCTTAACAGTCTTTTCGTATTCCTCTCCGCACTGCGGGCACGTGTACTTCACGCGCTTCATGGTGATGCTCTCTGAGAGCAGCAGTGTTTCGACCTGGCCATTGTTGAGCGCCTCGCGGACCTCGCGCTCGCCATATGCGGCGAGCTTGCCAACGGTCGCCTCCTTTATGAAGCGGTTCACGAGCCCCTTCTCATTGATTATGTCCATGCCCTTGAGTATTTCGTCGCTCTTCTGCATCATTTCAGTGATGCCGAACTCATCGGTGTAGCTTGTGTCCACCGTGCCGATGACCTTGCGCCTAACAACTTCACTCAAGTAATCCGTGTTCATGAAAGCGTTCTTGGTCGGCCCCGGGCCACCCACAACAACCCCCTTGACCTTTGCTTCGCCGAAGTTCTTGCTCGCGTACTCCCCGACTTTCTTGAACCAGTTGTGCGCCGCTTCCTCGATTAGGCGCTCGAAACGCTTGTGCGATTGCCCGCCAGCCCTGTGCTTGCCCGGCACCCTCGAGCCCATTGAGCGCAGTATTTCAACGCGCTTCCCTTTGAGCAATGCGAACGTCGCTTCTCTCCTATCAACAGTCATCAGGCCGTACCACTCCTTTGCCTCCAGCATCTCCTCAAGAGGCTCAGTGAAGAAAGTCGAGTCACATCGATAAGTCTGAATGCCAACGGGCTCCGGCGGCTCGATAAGGAACAGCTCTATCTTCCCCCCGCCGGGGTCGCCGCTGATGTCACCCGCGAAAACAGCCAAGCCGTTTTCCGGAGGCTTTCGATACCCTTTCAACGCCCCAAGCAGCCGCTCAATCGCTCCGGACACGTTCTTTTTCGTGCGCTTGCTCTTGATGTTCATGGCCTGCCCAGCCTCGTCGCGGAGCTTGTTCGTTATCTCCGCTATCTGGTACCCGGGTGGAATGTAGATACTAATCAATTCTGTCCCCTGTCCGCGGAGATTCTTCAGGAATTTCACTGTCTTCTTGAACTGATAGCCCTCTGTTGAGTGTGCCATGATAACTCACGTTTTTATAAGCCAAGCGCTTATTTAAGCCCTGGTGTCCCCATGAAGCCTTGTGTCCTCAAAATAGGTGGCTCTGTTGTCCTGGAACCAGGATTTATGGAGAGCATTAGTTCAGTTGTCAAGAGTTTAAAAAGAATGCCCTTGGGCATCGTGGTCGGTGGCGGAGCCACCAACCAAAAGTACGTCGACATCGCCCGTCCCATGGGCGTGAACGATTTTTACCTTGACCTCATTGGCATCAGTGTCTCGCGCTTGAATGCCTTGCTGCTCGCAACCACTCTCGACATGTCAACCCACATCCCCGAGAGCGTCGAGGAGGCTGCTGACTTGATGCAGTACGACCCAGTCATAATCGGCGGAACCGTGCCGGGCCACACGACCAACGCCGTTGCCGCTTTGCTCGCGGAGGCAACGGGCGCCCGCCTCGTGAACGCCACCAATGTCTCAGGCATCTATGACAAGGACCCGAACAAGAGCAAGAACGCAAAGCGAATCAAGACACTTTCATATTCCAAGCTCGTTGCAATGGCTGCCGAGAACGACAAGCGCCAGGCCCGAAGCCACTTTGTCTTCGACCTTCTCGCAGCAAAGATTCTCGCGCGCTCGAAGACAGAGGCGCACGTAATTAAGGGCACACCCTCGGAGATAAGGAAGGCATGCTTTGGCAAGGCCCATGGTGGAACGGTGATCAAATGACTTATTCCCGTGAGCTTAGCGCCGCGCTCAAGAAAGCCAAGGCGCGTGTTGGCGACCGCGTGAAGGCTGCTGGCCACGAAGGCATTCTCATGCCCTCACCCGAATTAGTAAAGGACTCCACTCACATCGTGCTCAAATTGGACACTGGCTACAATCTTGGCATCAAGTTCGAGCCCAAGACACAGATAGTGAAGCTGGCTGGCAGGAAGGATGCCAAGCCCGGGAAAAAGCCGAAGCTAACGCCCCAAAGCGAGGGCAAAATCGCCTTGCTCGCTACTGGCGGCACCATCGCATCAAAGGTAGACTATTCAACCGGCGGCGTCAGCGCAGCCCTCACGAGCGAGGACCTGATTGGCATCGTGCCCGAGCTCGGTGACATCGCTCACATAGACATGAAAACTCTTGGCGAGTGGATGAGCGAGGACTTGGACCACGAGAACTGGATTACCATTGCGAAGGAGTGCGAGAAGCGCCTGAAGAAGGACGATGGTATCGTGATAACACACGGAACTGACACCATGCACTACACTTCCGCAATACTCTCATTCATGCTTCACACGCCCGGCAAGCCCGTTGTGCTCACGGGCGCCCAGCGCTCGACAGACCGCGGCTCTGCTGACAGCGCGATGAACCTCATCACCAGTGCGTACACAGCGCTCGGCGACATCGCGGAGGTCGGCATCTGCATGCATGCCCAGCCGGATGACTCTTACTCCTTTTTCATTCGCGGCACCAAGGTGCGGAAGATGCACTCAACAATGCGGAACGCGTTCCGCCCTATCAATGACTACCCCCTGGCAAAGGTGTTCCCTGACGGCCGCATCGAGCCTATCAGCGTGCGCCCTTACCGCGAGCGCGGCAAGACCGAGACAAAGATTGTGTTTGACAACGCTGTTGAGCTCCTGAAGGTCTATCCCGGCGCCGACCCGAAGCTGCTCACAAACGCAGTGAACTCGGGCGCGAAGGGCATCGTGATTGAGGGCACGGGCATGGGCCACGTGCCCACAAAGGCCAGGAAACCGTGGGTCCCCGTAATCAAGGACATTGTGTCCTCCGGCGTCCCGGTGGTCGTCGAGACCCAGTGCCTGTACGGCCCTGTGAACCCGCGTGTTTACAGCAACCTCCGCCTGTTGTACCAGGATGCCGGCGCCATCCCTGCCGCGGACATGCTGCCCGAGACCACCTACGTCAAGCTGGGCTGGGTGCTTGCGCAGGAGAAGAAGCTCCCGAAGATCAGGGACATGATGCTAACCAACTATGCCGGCGAAATCAACGACAGAATTGAGCCGGACATGTTCCTTTACTAAAGTGATGCAAATGATTATTGGCTTGACCGGGCCATCCCGGAGTGGCAAGGATACTGTGGCGAACCACCTCGTGGAGAGCTATGGCTTTAAGCACTATGACTTCTATCGGGACGTGCTCATGGGAGAGATAAAGAAGCGCGGCATGGAAGTCACGAAGATGAATGCCTCAATTATCGGCGACGAGCTGCGCAAGAAACACGGCCAGGGCGTCATGGCTGAGCTCCTGTTCACTGAGGCTGTTGCCCCGCGCATCGTGGTGACTGGTGTCCGCTCGCCTGCTGAGGTTGAGTACTTCCGCTCGAAGACCGACAAGTTCTACTTGATTCTTGTCAAGGCGCCTGCCGAGCTGAGGTTCGAGCGCCGCATTGGCACAGACCCCAATGACATGAATGGCTTCCTTGTACGCGAGGAGAACGACCGCAAGAAAGGCATATACGAAGTGTTCGGGATGGCGGACGCGGACTTTGACAACAATGGCACTGTAGACAACCTTTACACCCAAGTGGATGAGTGGCTCAAGGGGGTGTTAGAGTGAGAATAGGGATTATAAGCGATTCACATGACAATATGCAGCCATTGCGCAAGGCAATGGAAAAGCTCAAGGGCTGTGACGCCTTAATTCATTGCGGTGACCTTATTGCCCCCTTCGTGGTCGTGGAGCTCGGAAAGTTCGATGGCCCTGTGTACGCAGTATTGGGGAACAACGAGGGCGAGCAGTTCCACATAATGCGCGTTCGCCCCGAGAATGTTACGATAGGCAAGCCAATGGCTGAGCTTGAGCTGGGCGGGAAAAAGATTGCGGTGGTGCACTACATCCATTTTGCTGACCCCCTTGCTTTGACCGGGAAATATGACGTTGTGTTCTATGGCCACACCCACAAGAAAGACAAGCACAAAGTTGGCGAGACACTGGTTGTTAATCCCGGTGACTTGATGGGCCTGCACGGTGAGGTTGGGTACGCAATCTATGACACGGACACTAATGAGGTAACACTCCATGACCTCTAAGGGTTTTAAGTCGGGCGTGGAATGCCACTACCAGCTGGACACAGAGGAAAAGCTGTTTTGCCATTGCCCCACCTACCCCTCGGACTCCTTTCCCCTGAGCATTGAGAGGAAGATTCGTGCCGTGGCAGGTGAGACCGGCGAAGTCGATGTCGCGGCGAAAGCAGAGCAGGCGCGCGGCATGGCTTACGTTTACAAGTACAATCCCGAAACATCATGCCTCGTGGAAACCGACTCACAGCCACCTTACCCAATGAACGATGACGCACTCAACATCACTCTCCAGGTATGCAAGCTCTTCGGCGCCAAGCCAGTGGACGAAGTCCAGGTCATGCGCAAGACCGTTGTTGACGGCTCAAACACGAGCGGGTTCCAGCGCACGGCGCTCGTCGGCACAGGCGGGCAGATACAGACTTCAGAGGGCACTGTTCGCACCACTG
>JAUVIW010000074.1 GCA_030592525.1 archaeon | reverse complement strand
TGTTTGACAAGGGCTTTGATTATGTTGGCGCGTTCACGTTCAGGCAGGGGAGCCGCGATGTCCATATCGCGAAAGAGTATCGGAACAAGGGCCTTGGCACGCTCTTTGGCCAGCTGGTGCTCAACCATAGTGAGCACGCCTTGGGCAAGCCGTATGGTGTGTGGTCTGCCATGAACAAAGAGGCTTACAGCATAGCAAAGACTCTCGGCTTCAAGGAAGCGAAGCCAGGCAAGCCCTTTCCCAAGCGCCTGCTTAGGAAAGAGTATAAGTAGCAGCGAGTCCGAATCTCCCCTCGCCCACCAATACCATCGTTCGGACGATGGTAACAATACCATCGCTATGGCGATGGTAACATTACTTTTTATTCTGTTGCGTGCCTAACCACTGTCATGGCCCGTAAGATTGACACTGCCAGAGGCATGCTCTACAAGATTGATACAACCTCCGGTTTCATCAAGGTCTACAAGCAAAAAGGCAAGGAATTAGTTGACCCCGATTTTGTTGTTAATGATGCCAAGGGGCTCACAAAGAAGTTTCTTGAAAAGCAGAAAGGCAAAAAAGGTGTGCTCTACCTCCAGAATACGCCGTACGGGGACCATAATGTGTACGATCTTTTGAGTGAAGACTTTGAGAGGATTGGCCGGATTACTTTTGACCAGCGGGGCATAGAAACAAGAATTGAGCCAGAGTTCAGGGAGCGTGGGTTTGCCACCCTTCTCGGCTCGCTTGCAATTGACCACCGCGAAGACGTGCATAATGCATTCACGCACTACTGGTGGACAACAGGAAAAGAATCCGCCCAGTTAGCCAAGAACCTGGGCTTCAAAGAGCAAAAACACGGAAAGCCCCGCCCCAGGCGATTGTTGGAATACCGGCCTAAACTCTGAACACTATTACCACCGCGCATATCCCGAGCCGCAACCTTTTAAAAGAGAGCGGCAGCCAATACGCTTGCTAACTATCAGGAGTGATTAATCATGGCAGAAAGAATCTTCTTTACATCAGAGTCAGTCACGGAAGGCCACCCGGACAAGATGGCTGACCAAATCAGCGACGCGATACTCGACAACCTCATCGAGCAGGACCCCGAGTCACACGTCGCGGTCGAAACACTACTAACGAACGGAATCGCAGTCGTAGCCGGAGAAATAAGGACCAAGGGCTTCTGCGACTTCCCCGCCGTTGTCCGCGGAGTCGTCGATGACATTGGCTACACCAAGGCCGAGTACGGGTTTGACTCAGACACCTGTGGCGTCATGGCTGCAATCCAGCAGCAGTCGCCCGACATCGCGCAAGGCGTCGACATAACCTCCTCACACGAGCAGGGCGCCGGAGACCAGGGCTTGATGTTTGGCTTCGCAACCAACGAGACACCCGAACTAATGCCTTTGCCAATTGTTCTCGCGCACAAGCTATGCGAGAAGCTCGCGGAAGTCCGCAAGAATGGCACGCTCGCATGGCTGCGGCCGGACGGCAAGAGCCAGGTCACTGTCGAGTACGAGGGCGAGAACGGTGCGCGCGGAAAGGTCAAGCGCCTTGAGGCCATTGTCATCGCGGCACAGCACGACCCCTCCATCGAGCACGACGACATCAAGGCCCAAATACTTGAGCACGTCATCAACCCCATCTGCAAGGACCTCATGGATGCCGACACAAAGATACTCGTCAACGAGACAGGCAAGTTCATCCTCGGGGGCCCGCGCGCGGACACAGGCCTCACAGGGCGCAAGATAATTGTCGACACTTACGGCGGCCACGGGTCGCACGGCGGCGGATGCTTCTCGGGCAAGGACCCCTCAAAAGTCGACCGCTCAGCAGCATACATGTGTCGGTACATCGCGAAGAACATCGTGGCGGCGGGCCTTGGCGACAAGTGCGAGGTACAGCTGTCATACGCCATCGGCGTCGCAGAGCCCACGGGAGTCCTCGTGGACTGCTTTGGCACGAACAAGGTGCCCGCAGACAAGCTCAGCGCCGCGGTGCGGCAAGTGTTCCCGCTCAAGCCAAGGGCAATTATTGAGCACTTGGATCTCCTCAAGCCCATTTACAGGAAGACAGCGGCTTACGGCCACTTCGGCCGCAATGAGCCGGGTTTCACCTGGGAAAAGACTGACAAAGTCGAGGAGTTAAAGAAGGCTGTGGAATAAGCTTTTATTCCCTTAGCCCGTTTCCCCTCACAGAGGTGTTTTTACTATGAATACCAAGACAATAGTACTTTTCTCGCTTTTGCTAGCGATGGGTGCCATGGCCTTCACAGCCTGCGATGTAGGCGACCAGGGCAAAGCACTCCCCGCAGCCAACGTCTACTTTGAGAATGATGAATTCAGGTTGGCCGGCGACTGCTATCGCGAAGCAGGTGAGTGGGACAAGTGCGCAGTTTCTTACCTAAAGGCAGGACGAATATCGGAACTCAAGTGGTACGATGACCCAGAGCACGTAGACATAGCTGTTAAGTCCGAGGCGATGCTCATGTACAAGTCAGAGTACTATGACTTTTCCGGGCTCGGGTCTGACATGGGTAAGTGCGTTTACGAGAGTGGCGACACACAGCTAGAAGCACAGCTTGACACATACCACAATTGGATGTGGCTGTACAGGCCGGATAACCCAAGCGACCCGCCGTTCGACATGGACACGGTCATCACGTCGCTCGAGACAAAGGCTTTCCCGCCAACAACCCATGAGGACACAACAGTTGTCGAGGATGACAAGCCAGCACCACCCGCTCCTGTAACGCAACCGACAACAACCACTGAACCACCTGAGCCCGAAGGCGACATGTTGCCGATAATCATCGCAGCGGTCGTTATCCTGGTGCTCGCAGTTCTGGTTGGCGCAGCGTTCTTCTTCATGAAAAAGAAGAAGTAAGGCTCGCGCAAACTCTTTCTTTTATTTCAATTGGCTAGCGCTAGCCTTTGAAGCCATTGAGTGGGCCCTAAAAGAGGTTCCTTATCTCCATCTCGTTGTCCGGTGCGCGCTTAGCATCAGAGCCAAGGTTCATGGTCTTGCTTTTGATGTGCGGCGACATCACGCCCGTGAAGATGGTGATGACCTCTATCCTGTTCTCGTACTCCGGGAGCACGCGTGCGCCCCAGATGACAGTCGCGTCAGGCGCAACCTCGTCAGTGAGTGACATGCCAATCTCATTGACCTCTCCAAGGGTCATGTCCGGACCGCCTGTGACGTGAATGAGCACGCCCTGTGCGCCTGTGTAGTCAACGTCAAGCAAGGCGTTCTTGAGCGCGCTCTCCACAACGTCTGTCACGCGCTTGTTGCCCTTGCTTTCCCCAACGCTGATGACCGAAACCCCTCCGCCCGTCATGATTGAGCGAACGTCGGCGTAGTCCAGGTTGATGAGTGACGGGACAGTAATCGTTTCCGTGATGCCCTTCACCGCGCGTGCGATGACCTCGTCTGCGACGAGGAACGCCTGCTCGATGGGCAGGTTGGGCACTAATTCAACCAATCTGTTGTTGTCGATGACGATGACAGTGTCGGCGACTTCGCGGAGCTCCTCAATACCCTTCTCTGCTTTTGCGAGGCGGGCGCGCTCCATCTTGAACGGGAATGTGACTATCGCGACGACGATTGCGCCTTCCTGCTTTGCGATGTCTGCGACGATTGGTGCGCTGCCTGTGCCGGTTCCGCCGCCCATTCCGGCGGTGAGGAACACGAGGTCCGCGTCTGAGAGCAGTGACTGAAGCTCAACCTTGCTTGCCTCTGCAGCGCGCTGCCCGACTTCCGGGTAGCCACCTGCACCGAGGCCGCGCGTGATGCTTTGGCCGATAAGGACTTTCTTGACTGAGCTGTGAGCGAGATTCAAGTGTAGCTTGTCAGTATTGATAGCTATCAGTTCAGCTCCGCTTACACCAGAGCGAGCTATCCTGTTGACTGAGTTGGAGCCACCCCCGCCACACCCAATAACCACAATTTTGGGGCTATCGTTGTTGGGGGCTTGAAAGCTAGGTCCCGGTGCATTGCCGGTCGCGTTTTCGATTATTCCCATCATATTAGTATCACCCATTGCCAAGAGCAGGTTCGAACACCTACAGAGCTTAATATATGGGTAAAGAGTATAAAAACACTTGCCCCCATTCATATGGTTAGGATTCCAATACCGGGAATCCACTGAAATTAGGTTTCCGAATCACGGATTTTCTCGGTAGTATTTTATGCCAAGCCCACAAAGACTAATCAATGGCAACAAAAAGGCTCGCCCGAGTGCGCCTCAAAAAATACAAGTACCCGTGCTCAGACAAAGTGATGAAATTGTCCCTCAGCCCCAAAGCCCTGGGGCGCAAGGAAAAGCTTTACTACCTGGACCCGCAGGATTTCATCGACCGCTTGCCCGTGAGGATGGCCAAGACCGAGCACGACCGGGATAAGGTCAAGAAGCTTGCGGAGCGGATAAAGAAGGGCCTTGACATTGACCCCCTTTTTCTGTGGGTGCCGTACAATGAAGATGAAGACGGAAAAGAATACCCCAGTCACAGGATACCCGTTGCACTGGATGCTGAAGGCCGCCACCGTGCCATGGCCTCGCGCTCCCTTCATCTCGAGGAAATACCCGTGATTGTGGTCATGCACGATAAACACCACAGCGGCAGCCGGAACGCCAACTGGCAAATGGAAGAGGGCACCTACCCGACACCAGGAAACCAATGAGCCCAGCAGAGAACATTTATAAATGATTTGAGCCCAAATAACTGCCTACAAACAAGAGGAACCCCTCTTTTTTGGTGACCTGAAATGCCCGCATACAATCATCT
>JAUVIW010000080.1 GCA_030592525.1 archaeon | reverse complement strand
TCACCGGGCGACTACGAGCCATCGTTCATCCGCGTGGGAGGCAGGAAAATAAACCGGTGCAATGTCATCGGCACACTCACAAAGCCAGAGGTGCTTGACGACGGCACTGGAGAAATAATGGTCGTTAAGTTTGATGGCCCCCTCAACACCAGGGAAGGGAGCGTTGTGCGCGTGATAGGCAAGGTGCGCGAGCGCGACACCGGCCGATACATCGCGGTCGAGACAATGCGCACTGTGCGCGAGGAATGGCTTGAGCTCCGCCGCCTGGAGCTTGATAGGCAAGAGGACAACGTGGTGGAAGAGGCGGAAGACATTGCGGAAGCTCCTGCCAAAGCAGAGGGCGAGCAAGAGATAGACATCGAGGAAATAGAGGTGTGACAATGGAAAAATACGATTCAATGCTCGACAACTTGTACTCAAAGCTGCCGGAAAAAGCAAAGGAGAAATCCCGATTCAAAATGCCTGAGTTCCAGGCATTCATAGAGGGCACCTCAACAATTATACCCAATTTTATTGATGTGGCAACCGCACTGCGCAGGGACCCCAAGCACCTGATGAAGTACCTGTCAAAGGAGTCGGCCACCATGTCGACGCTTTCAGGCAAGCGCCTTGTGATGAAAGGCAAGTTCCGCGAGAGGCTCCTGAACGAGAGGCTGGGCAAGTACGCAAAGGAGTACGTGCTGTGCAAGGAATGCAGCAAGCCCGACACATCACTCATCATGCAGGACGGCACGCAGTTCATGAGGTGCGAGGCCTGCGGTGCTCGCAGCCCGGTGGCGGGGATAAAGTAATGTTTGCAAAACTACATGAGAGCGAATCAGAGATTGTGCTCGCAGCGTGCGACGAGGAGCTCTTGGGAAAAAGGCTGAAGAACGATAAGCTAGAGTTCCACGTGAGTGAGCGCTTTTACGGCAGCAAGGAAGTCACCAAAAAAGAGCTCGGTGAGATGCTGGACAAGTGCACCATAGCGAATCTTGTGGGGCAAAAGGTTATAAACGTCGCTAAAGAGAAGAGAGTTATCGAAGACAAGCACGTTATGCGCATAGGCAGCATTCCACACGCGCAAATGATAAGGATGAGATCTTAAATGGCATACAGGAAACCGCAGAGGAAGGTCCCGGTACTCACTGAGGAACAGCAGAGACAGCTAGAGATATCCAGGATACGTATGCCCCGCGGCAAAGAGATTCTTGGGTTTGTCGAGCAGCTGCTCGGCGGCAAGCGCATGTACGTTGACTGTGCTGACGGCAAAAAGCGGCTGTGCCGCGTGCCCGGCCGCGCCCGCAGGCGTGTTTGGGTAAGACCTGATGACTACGTGCTCGTTGAGCCATGGGAAATCCAGGGGGACGAGCGCGCCGACGTGATCTACAAGTACAGAAAGTACCAAGTGGAGTTCCTGAAGAGAAGAGGGCTTCTCAAGGGCATCTGATTCTCACGGCACTGAAAAGATACCGAGCCCGGCAACGAGGAACGACACCGGCGATAATGAAAGGGTTAATATTATCACTGACTCGATGACTGCCGCGACAACCACAGCCTTAAGTGAGTCGGTTATCTCGCCGCGCATGAGCACCATAATTATTATTGACAGCAGGACTATGCGGAATAATGCACCGATGATGTCAAGCATGCCCTCGGCAGGCATGATAACGCCGAGGAGTGTCGAAAACAAAGCGATTGCGACGAGGTTCCCGCTGCTCAGGCGGAAGTACCCAACTTGCGTTAACGCAAGGTAAAGCGCCGGCAGCCTTATGAGGAAGGCGACCACGAGCGAAATTATCGTGAACGACATCAACAACCCAAAAGCGCGTTGGGTATTTAAAACGCTGCCCTAAGGGCGGGCCTAACAAAAATAATGTACGCAAAGAACGCCACGCCAAGGAGAACTATGAATAGGCGTAACATAAACTTCTTGGACTCCAGTGCTTTTCGGTCATCAGAGTTCATTTGGCAACGCTTATACTGAAGTCCCGAACCTCTATATTACCCTTTCCCTCGGCAAACTCGATTTCATTGGCCTTGACAGTGTCCTTTATGTCCTGGGCAGCCTCCTGCAGGGCAGGGTCGTAGATTGTGAGCTTTGAGATTTCCTTGTTCATGGACATCTGGTTCTCTGTCTTGAACTTGCGGACCGCGGCGATGGCGTCGATTACCTTGGCACCGAGCTCGTCCAAAGCAGGGTCATACTCACCTGTGAGCTCAGGCCACTTTGCGAGGTGGACGCTCTTGAGGCCGGTGAACTTCTTGAGGTAGAGCTCGTGCACCTCCTCTGTGATGTGGGGGATGAACGGCGCGAGCATGGTGTCCACTGTTAGGAGCACATTGTAGACAGCGGCCTGCGCACTGAGCTTCTCATTGCCGGTCGCGTTGTACAGGCGCTCCTTCGCCATCTCCAAATAGTTGTCACAGAAGTCGTGCCAGAAGAAGCTGCGTATCGGGTCCAGGGCCTTTGCGAACTCGTAGGCCTCCAGGCTTTGTGTCGAATCCCTGTTGAGCTTGAGGAGCTTGTTGAGTATCCACTTGTCCGCGAACCGCGTTGGCTCTGCCTCGGGCACGGAGTCCATGTCCTTCAAGTGCAGGGCAGTGAAGTAGCTCGCGTTCCAGAGCTTCTTCTGGAACTTGAACGCGTGCACCAGCTCCTTGTCAGTGAACGGGTAGTCCTCTCCGAGCGAGGCCATCAGGGCCCACTGGCGGATGGCATCACTGCCCTCCTTGTCAAGGACTGTCTCGGGCTCAATGACGTTGCCGTATGACTTCGCCATCTTCCGGCCGTCGGGCCCAGCGACCATGCCGTTCACGACCACTTGCTTGAACGGCTTTTCGCCCGTGAGCAGAAGGCAGCGGAACGTTGTGTAAAACGCCCAGGTACGGATGATTTCGTAGCCCTGCGGGCGCAGGTAGTTCGGGTAGCACTTCGCAAAGTACTTGGGGTCCCAAAGCCACTTGGATACTGCGAGCGGGGTTACTGAGGAGTCGACCCAGCAGTCGCAGACATCCCTGGTGCCCATGAGCTCACCGCCGCACTCGCACTTCTCTTGCGGGGGCTTGTCAATGAGCGTGTCAATCGGAAGGCTCTTCTCGTCGGGCGCGTGCACTTTGCCGCACTTGTCGCAGTACCAGAACGGGATTGGCGTGCCGTAAACGCGCTGCCTTGAGATAATCCAGTCCCATTCCAGTGACTTGGCCCAGTCCACTAGCCTCCCTTCCATGTATTCTGGGAACCACTGCATTGACTCTGCTGCCTCGATGATTGAGCGCAGCTTGTCTGTAACCTTGATGAAGTACTGGTGCTTGGGAAGGAACTCAACGGGGTTCTTGCATGCCGCGCGCTCTGTGTGGCAGAGCACGTTGTGCTCGCGCTCCTCGATGTCCACGAGGTAGCCGTCGCGCTCGAAGTCCTCAACTATGAGCTTCTGGGCTTTCTTTGAGAACATGCCCTCGTACTTTCCTGCGAGCGCGGTCATGTGGCCCTTGTCGTCGATTGCCTCGTAAACAGGCAGGTCATTTTCCTTCGTGCGCTTGATGTCCATCTCGTCACCGAAGGTGCATACGTACAGGACACCTGTGCCAAACTCGCGGTCGACATTGCGGTCAGCCATTATGGGGACCTCGCGGCCTGTGTAGGGCACCTTGACCTTTTTGCCGACAAGGTGCTTGAAGCGCTCGTCATCTGTGTGGACGAAAAAGCTGTTGCATGCGAATGACAGCTCCGGGCGGGTGGTGGCAAAGTGGATGAATGTGTCTTCGCCGACGACTGGAAACTTGAGGTTCCACAGCTTGCCCGGTGACTCAATGTGGCTGACCTCTGCCTTGGCGAGAGCGGTGCCGCACTTGGTGCACCATAGGACTGGGTGCTTCTCGCGGTAGACGCGGCCCATCCTATTGAAATCAAGAAGGGACTTCTGCACGAGTGCCTTGTACTTGGGCATGCGGGTCTCGTAGTACTCGTTCCAGTCGCATGAGTACCCGATGCGCTTGTACTGCTCGTTCATCTTCTTGGTTGCGATGGTGGTCCATTCCTCGCACTTGGCGCGGAACTCTTCCCGGTTGTCGGGCGAGATGCCGTACTCCTTGGTCACTTTGAGCTCTGTGGGAAGGCCGTGGCAGTCATAGCCCAATGGAAACAGGACGTTGAAGCCGCGCATGCGCTTGTAGCGCGCGATGAAGTCAATCCAGGCGTGGTTGAGCACGTGGCCCATGTGCAATGTGCCGCTGGTGAATGAGGGGGGGTTGTCGATTGCGTACATCTCGCCTTCGGCGTCGATGTCAAACTTGTATAAGCCGTCCTCTACCCACTTGTCCTGCCACTTTTTCTCTATCTCAAGATGATTGTATGCGGGCATTTCAGGTCACCAAAAAAGAGGGGTTCCTCTTGTTTGTAGGCAGTTATTGAGAAGCAAATTATTTATAAAGGTTAGCTGGGTGGAGCGAACAAAACTCAACTTCGGAAACCTAATTTCAGTGGATTCCCGGTATTGGAATCCTAACCATATGAATGGGGGCAAGTGTTTTTATACTCTTTACC
>JAUVIW010000042.1 GCA_030592525.1 archaeon | reverse complement strand
CGTACGAAGCTGTGATGCGCGGCATCGCGGACAGGCCTTGGATTATTGGGGTATACTCGTTTGGCTACTGGCGCCAGGACATGCAGGACAAGCAGTGGAACATTCGCGGCAAGCCAGCGCAGCTAGTGCTGCGCAAGTGGTACGCGGAAATCTAGCTCACCCAACAAAGCCGAAAGGGTTAAAGGTTGATAACACATAATGGAGAGGGTTCATGAATTCAAGAGAGCCGCAGGATTTTGTCCCATACCCCAAACTGAGGCCGAATCAAAAGGAGATTATGGAGCACGTGGTAAAGCTAGTGGGTGAAGGGGGAGTGGGCATGTTCGAATCCCCGTGTGGAACGGGAAAAACAATCTGTTCCTTGGCACCAGCCCTGGCAAAAGGAAAAAAGGTCATCCTAGTGACACCCAACTATGGGACACGGAACGCGATGGTTGATGAGGTCCTGAAGATAAACCACGCCAAAAAAAAGGGTTTGGTGGTTGCGGATTTACGCGGCAAAAGAAGCATGTGCCCCAATTTCAAGCCCGATGAGTTCAGCTACCAAAAATGCACGCTGGCCAAGCGATACGAAAAATCCTGCCGATATTACTACAAGGTCTTTGAAAAGAACGGAAAGGACGTTTTGGACGGGGCTACCTCAAAGCTAAGCCAGATAACCACCATCATGAAGGATAGCCCCAGCGAGTATTTCACAGAGGGTATGGAGAGCCAATCCGATTTTTTCGAAAAGTTTCAGGGGCTATGCAAGAATTTCTGTGGTTACGAGATGATGCGGCTATTGATGAAAAAGGCGGACGTGATAATCCTTGATTACTATTGGGCCATCGGATTCCCGTTCATGATACTCCAAAAACAGCTCAAGCTCAAGGATTATGTCCTTTTGATTGATGAGGCTGACCGCTTGCCTTCAAGGCTTGAAAACGCCATGAGCTCAACACTCTCATTAACCGGATTGGCGAGACTGGAAAAGCAGTTGAAGGTGGTTATCCATAAGGATGGCAAGGAAAAGGAAATCGCGAAGGCGGACCTGGACTTCCTTAAAAAGTTCCAGTTTGCGGTTAGTGACTTTTGGTACATTTCAGAAAAGGATGAGGCGCTGAAGCCGTCAAAAATCATCAGGTACTTTGAGTCCGAATTAAATCAGCCATTGGAAAACATTGTCTTCAGGCTGGCAAAAATCCGCCAAGCAATCACTGAGGATGACGATTATGAAAGGGCCATGGCGTTACCCGACCTGTTTCTTGAAAAGCTCGAGCACGTGACTGACAGCATGATAGCATATTGTGACAGCAAGGATGTGGGTGTCCTGAAAATTAAGCCGTTTGAGGTTGGCAACAATTCACTGGTCGAGGACTTGACATTAAATGACATTTTCAGTGAGTTTCATTCAGTCATATTGTATTCAGCTACAATGGGTGATTTCCACACCCTGGGGCAGTTACTGAACCTGCAGCTTGCCCAGGATAAGTGCCATAAGAACGAAATCCATAATGACGTGAACCTCAAGGTCATCATCCATCTGGGCTTAAGCTCACTGTACAGGCTCAGGGATGAAATGCGGCCGAAATACACGCGGGCCATAAGCATAATCGAGGAAAACGGCGGTGGGTCCGTGTTGGTGGGCACAATCACAAAACTTGAAACAAACAAGCTCGCGGACAGCGGTATACGGCGGTTTAGTGAAATGGCCGGTGTTGAGCACAAAGGAGTGTACGCCGGCTCAATACGTGCCAAGGGCTCAAGGGGCTCCAACTTAGCTAAGAACATCAAGAACAATTTTGTGTGGGGCTTGCCACTGCCAAATTACGGTGATTTTTTCCTCAAAAAGAAGGTCAAGTACCTGGAATCAAAGTACGGCCAAGAGAATGCGAGTAAGCTGGTCAACATGATTGCGGTGTATGACACCGTCCAATGGGCTGGAAGGATATTGCGCAAAGAGGGCTCGAAAAGATGCATCATACTTGGAGATAAGCGGTTCTTTATCGACCGGCAACTGAAAAAGTTTTATTGGGACAACCTCCCCTCACTCATGAGGGACAATAGTGTGCTGGTCATCTCAAACAATGAGCTTAAGCGAGAACTGAACGCGTTTTGGGGAAAATCCGAACGCTAAACAAACAAGGGCTTCAGCACAGAAAGCGACAGTGTACTCACACCGGAAAAAGAGAGTGTTGAAATCGATTTCACTGTGGACGGCGGGCACGTGGAGTTCACTGTGCCGCAGCTGCACATCTGGACCGTGGTGGAAATAGCATAGTGGTTGCTTAGCCGCTGAGCTTCTTCATGATGTACGGTATCATGAGGATTACGCTGAGCACGAGGAACACTTCCTTGAGCGGTATGAGCGGGCTCTGGATGCCGAAGTAAAACAATAGGAGCAGCGTGCCGATGAAGCCGACCTTGTTGGCCCAGTGTGGGGACACTGTGCCGCACTTGTATGCCGCAAGCCAGTAATCCATGAAATAAATGTTCGCGATGAGTGCGAAACCAAGAATGCCGTAGGCAAAGGGCATCAGCTCCTTGTAAAACATCGAGCCCAGCACCATGAACATGATGCCCGCGCCCAAAAAGCCAAAGTCATAGGCGTGCTTTGAGAAACCGTTTTCGACTGCCATACCCCCCTCAAGGGGGAGAACCAATAAAAACCTTCCCTGCCCCATAGGCGTTATGACTCACGCAAAAGTAGGCATTGGCGCCATGATACTGCACGACGGCAAAGTGCTCCTGGGGAAGAGGCATGATGACCCCAAGAAGGCGGACAGCGAGCTGCACGGCGAGGGCACGTGGACAATGCCCGGCGGCAAGGTGGACTTCAAGGAGCGCTTGTACGAGGCGATGGCGCGCGAAGTCAAGGAAGAGACTGGTATTCAGGTAATAGACGCTGAGGTCATCAGCGTCACTGATGAAATACTGCACGACAAGCATTATGTGACTGTCGGGTTCATAGTGAACGAGTTCGATGGCGAGCCGGCGGTGATGGAGCCTGACGAGATAACTGACTGGAAGTGGTTCCACTTGGACTCCTTGCCAGAGAAAGTGTTCCCACCGAGCCTGAAAGTCATCAAGAACTACTTGGACAACTCAGTGTACAAGCACTAAAGAAATAGAAATGGGGCCCGTAGGCCCCAATGGTGTTTTAGATTACTCCGCCGAAGTCAATGTCTTCCGCGCTGTCATCGAGGCCCTCGACCTCAACTTCTTCCCCTACAGCAGGCAGCTCATCCCCACTCTCAGGAACGCCGGTGTCAGCCGGTGTTGAGGGTGTGGTGTCCGGCGTTGAGGGTGTCGTGTCGGGCGCCGTGTCCGGCGCCACGCCAGGAGTGCTCGGCGTGGTGGGCTTTTCCCCTCCTCCACCAATGCAGCCGGCCACCAGGACGACGAGCATCGCCACTGCGAACAGTGCAAGCAACCGCTTCATAAGCTCACCTCCGTGCTGTTAACAACAGGGCTGTCAACCGCAACGGAATCAAGCCCACCGATGATAATGCCGTCTGCCTCGGGCGGGCCACCGCCCGGGCCGGCATGCGTCGGAACCGGAAGCGCCTTGATGAGCTTCAGGCTCTCTAGCACCTCGTCCATCTTACTGGCACACCCCTCAAGGTCACCTGAAGCGCAAAGCGTTCCGGCTTCCTCAAGGGCGGCTTCGGCGTTCGCGAGCTCATCCTCATGCCCGGTCGTGTCAGCCCCTTTGTCGGCAAACGCCTGTATCCTGTCCCCTACAGTTGAGACAGTGGCTTCAAGAGCGCCCAAGCGGGCTGTGTGTATTGTCTTCTTCAGGATGTCACGCGCGTCCTGCACATACTCGCGGAACAGGTCGCGGGACTCGTGGAGCTTCTCCTGCATTGTGCTGAAATCCTCGTTGTCCAGGGCTGCTTCAGCCTCGTCCAAAACAGATAGTATGTCGTTGAGCTTTGCCTCGAGCTCGGACGTGTCAACATCAGGGTGGTCATCGAGCTTGGCAATGGCGTCGTCAACGCGCTTGCGCGAAGAGTCAATCCACCCGCGGTTCATGAACTTGTTCGTCTCGCCACGGAGCTCCCGGAACTTGTTGTTCGTCTCGTTGCGGTACGCCACATAATCAGTGTGTTCGGCAGTATCACAAACAAGTATGAGGTCACCGATGCATGAGTCGTACGCAGCCTTCACATTGTCTTCGAGCAGTGTGCGGCGCGCCTCGATTTCTGCGAGCTTTACCTCAAGCTCTGACGGGTCCATGCCCCTGCCCCTGAACTCGGCGAACTTGTTCTCGAACGCGCCGACATCGGCGTCGAATATCGCGAACAGCACGTTCACGTGCTCGTCGTACACCACCTCTTCGAGTGTGGCAAGGTAGTCTTCCTGGTCAAGGAGCGCGGCAGTGACTGCTGCGCGGGCGCCGGCAGTGTCATCACCAAGTATGCTGCGTGCCTCTGTGCGGAAGCGCTCTGCCTCGGCAATCATAGCGAGGCGAATGTCCCACAATGAATCAAAGTCCACGCTGTTCTTGGCTGTCTCGAGGTCGCCATAGTGCCCAACGAAGTCGTTGTAAGGCGCCTGGAGCTCCTCTGTAGCATCGTCGCCGAGGTAGTCAAGCACCGCTTCCATGCCTATCTTGTGGGCTTCGGACCTGGCGAACATGATTGAGTAGCGGTACTGCATGCGTGCGTCCTCAGTCTCCTCGAACATTGGCAGTGCGAGAGCGGTTGCGGACAACAGGCACACGAGCAGCGCTGTTGATAGTATTTTGTTCATTAGAACACCAGGGAGAACCAATGCAAAAGCCATTTAAAAGGCTTTTGTCAGATGGACCACTGAAAAACATTGAGCACTATGCTCATTCCGGCGTAGCCGGCGAACGCGAGCAGCAGGCAGCGGGGTATTTTGCCGAGGAGCGCGGCTGCAAAGAACTTGTGCACATCGTACTTGACTGCTCCGGCGAAAAGCCCCATGATGTCCATCGGCAGCGGCGTGAGCGAAAAAAAGGCAATGCCCCAGAACCCGTACTTGTTGAAGTACTCTTCTGCTGTCGCGAAGCCGGGAACATGGTGCTTGCGGAGAACGAGCTTGTTCATCCCCCGGCCGAGGATGTAGCCGGTGAGCTCGCCGACGGCGGAGCCCAGGCCACCGAAGAGCCCGATTGTGATTGGGTTGAAGAGGATGTCTGAGTTTGACATCGCGCCTGCCGTGAACACGATGAGGTCGGCGGGCAGGGGGAGTATGATGCTTGCGTTCAGGATCGCTGTCGCGGCGAAGACTCCGAGAACCCCGAAGTCGGTTACGAGAGCCTGTGCAATGGCAACGATGTCCATGTGAAAGAACTCTCCGCAGAACTATATAAAACATAAACACTTAAATAAGCCACGAGAGTAATGAGCGTATGCAAACAATAAGCCCATCGCCCGGAGGCGGAATGCCATCATCATCAGCTCCACCAAAAAAGGAGGGGATGAGCAAACTAGTCATCATCGTAGTGATTATGTTCGTGCTAGGTATTCTTGCCCTCGGCCTAATTGCGATTGTTGTTGTTGGACAATACTTTTGGGTGGGTGGTCTCGCAACCAAACAACCAACCGCACAGCCACAGGGCTATAACGAACCTGGATACAGCGATGATTCAGAAACAGGCTACACAGGTCCAGTATCAAAAGGGCCGGGTCTCATCTCAGCTATGTGCCAAGACGGTGAGCTGGTTGTATGGAACATCGGCACCATCCCCCTAACTGATGTGGAACCAGGTGGCGACCATGAAATTATGGATAGTGGGAGCCTCACTAAGGCAACTGGTTCAGACGCATGTGCGGGTAACGAACTCCCCATAAGTAATAGCTGTGTGTACGCCAAGGATGTCACCGGCAGCGGAACACTTTATGGGCCATCAATAGGGGCTGCAACCTACAATTGCTAAATGTAAAGAAGCGTTAGCAGCACAACGTTCGACAGGAAGTGCGCTGTCACGGCAAGCATTATTGAGTGCTTTTCCCGTATCCACGCAAAAGCCATTCCCGCCACAAACAGGGATGCGACCACTTCAACACCCGGGAACTTTGCGAGGTGCGCACCCACAAAAAACACTGATGAGACCACCGCGCTCTTCATGAACGAGTTCTTTTCGCGCAGCGCACCATACAAAAGCCCCCTGAAAAACGCTTCCTCTGCGAGTGCGGTGAACGCGGAGAACAGCACTATCCATGCCCACGGCGACTCAACGAACACGAGCGACGCCGTTTCCCCGGAAACGAATGACAGCGCACCAACAGCGAGCCCGATAAGGGCTGCGGCGAGCGCACCGCCCCACGTAACTTTCTTGGGGTTGAGCCACATCCATGAGAACACGAGCATCACGATGCCGGGCAGCAACAATGAGAGAATATCGTAGCCGGGCATCCAGGAGAGGCCGGCAAACGCAATGTGCGCGATGAACAGTATGAGCGCGTTCGCGATGAAGAACATCGCGAGCCCTGCGAACTCCCTCTTTTTTCTTGCCGCGAGAGCCATGCCCGCCAGAACAATGAAGCCGATGAGCGCGGGGCGGGTGAGCACCTCGATAAGCTCCACCGCGCCAAACCCTATTGCCTGTGGCTTGAATGCCATCATCGCAACGATGAACCCCACCGCAAGCAGGTACACCAGTGTGCTCTCGTAGCCTTTCATGAGCTGGACCGCTGCCTTTGAGCAGAAGCGCATGAACGCCATCGCGGTCACGGCGAAGAACACTATTGTCACGAGGAGATAGTTCGTGAATATCACTGCTACCAGTGGGTCGATGAGCAGGCGTGATGAGAAGTACTCGAAGGCGGACACGAAGTACTTCGCGAAGTAATCCAGGAAAAACACCAGTGAGATGAGCACGGTTGTGGCGCCGGCGGCGGACTTCACGCGCTTTGACAGGAAAGCGGCCACGGCAAGGGTACCCATGGCCATCAGCGACAGGTACAGCCAGAATTCATGCGCGTGCGAGAATGGTGTGAGCCACATCGTGACGCCGATTAGCGCTTTTGAAGCGATGCGTTCCACGTGAAACAGGCCTGTTGCGAAATAGAACAGGAACGAGCCGAGGGCAATCGGGGCAAGCGCACTGAAAGCACTCTTGCTTGGCTTTTTTCCGAGCACATTGCTGATAAGCAGGTAAGCGGGTATTGAGATGAACAGGACGAACGCGAGCATGGCGAGTGCGTACGCAGGCAATGCGAAGCTGCCGGTGGACTGTGAGGCCAGCTGCATGACCGAGAGGTACGGGCCTCCACCGGCGACATCGGTTATCTGTGCGTCAAAAGCGCCGGTGAAAAGCGGGACGAGGAAGAAGCCTATCTCGCTCAAGAGGAACACGAGCACGACCAATGAGAGCGCCAGGCGCACATTGGCCTTGAACACGTCGAGGAGGGTTTTTACAAGCATGTCCTCTGCGTCACTCACCTTCTTCACAACACTGGATTTCAGGGCATCACGCGCGTGGAACGCGAGGTACGCGAGGGCGATTACAATCAGTGACTTGTCGAGGCTTACGAGGAGCCACTGGGATATCGGGTCGAAGATGAAAAGGAAGAATGTGATTGAGATGAAGTTCAGTGCGATGAACTGAAGCACGTCGCTCTCGAACTTCATTGGCAGGTAGTTCTGTGCGAACCGTATCGCGCTCTGGAGCACGGACTTCCTGTGGAACTCCTTTTTGAGCGCTATGTACGCGAGGAACACGTTGAGCGCCACAAACCCTGCCACTAGGGACCAGTAGCTTGCCGCGGAAATAATGCCTGGCGGAAGGAATCCACCAAAGTGGTACAGCAAGTTCTTGAGCGACAGCACGAAGAATATGCCGAGGAACGCGATGTTTTCGGCTCGGTTGCTTTTCCCGAACAAGTGCTTCGGGAGGTCGAGCTCGTACCACATGAAAAGCAGCAGGACAGAGGATATTACTCGCTCCCCGATGTCAAAGGCGCCGCCGAGCAAGCCAAGCGTGTCCAACACGCCGACTATCAGGAATGCGTATGCGAAGAGGATTTCCCTGCGCATTTCACTTCTCCTTTTTGGCTGGCTT
>JAUVIW010000040.1 GCA_030592525.1 archaeon | reverse complement strand
GCTATGAGCCAGGCGACGCGTGCTGGGAGAAGGTCGTCTCGCTTATCGGCAGGAGCGCGAAGCGCCGGAGCACCAAGCCACCGAGGCGCCTTGAAAAGGCGTACCAGGCACACTTCCTCTACCTGCAGGACCCAACCATGATGCCGACAGTGCATGGCCTTGCCACCACGAGCAAGGAAATGAATGTTGACCTCGTGGCGCTCTTGAACAGGTTTGAGAAGCCGGATGAGTACACCTGGAGGATGCTTAACCTGTTGGTTGTGGCGCGCACGGAAAAGGCCCGCAGTGCCCTTCGCATTCACTTGTACAGGCTGCCACTGGACTACGACGCGGCTGACCTGCTGGATAGTGTGTTGGACTACGGGCATGAGTTCCAGGCATGCCACTTCCCGTTCCAGGCGGACTTTGAGGAAGCGAAGAGGTTCCTGAATGCGTTGGCTGGAGTCAATATTGATTGAACAGTGTTCAACTTTGATATGAAGCACCCGCCACCCCTTAGTTCCGGTATTCCGCCATTCGTTTCATTAAGGAAGTGAGAAATGGCCCGTCGGTCGCGATCATGGAGGGGGGTCTATTCCACTAATCTTGTTGTTTATTGTTTATGAAAAGAAAAGTATTATTATATTGAACAGTGTTCAATTATTGTTATTGTTTTTGTATTAACTTTTGGTGATTATACATGACAGCTGATTCCGTTCTAGAAATAATCCGCGCGAACCCCCAGGGCCTCTGGCTTCGTGAATTGGCCCGCATGTCTGGGGTGTCTGCAGCAACAGTCTGCAACTACATTTACGGCTACAACGATTCCAAGGGCAAGTTCATCCCCCCAAAGCTCGCTGATTTCGTTGTTTTGGAGAAGCTTGGCCGCGGTTCCTTGACTTTGGTGCGGCCCAGAGTATAATACCGGAAGTAAGGGGTCTCTCAGGCTTTTTTCATGATTCCCTGGATATACTCATCTTTTGAGTCTCTGTATTCCATTCTCGTTCTCGCTTTTTTCGCGAGCTGCTTCTTGAGCTTCATGTATTCCCTGGCTTCTTTTGGGTGCTCGCGCAAGTAGTCCCTAAAAGCCAGGTGGCTCTTTTGCGGCTTGGAGCCCTTAGCCACGATATGCACGTGATAAGTGTTCTTTGGCGTGATTTTCCTCATAAATAAGCGCCCGGGTGCGCCACCCTCATCCGGGTGCTCGTAGCCCATAGACCCAATTATTTTTTTTGCTTTGCCCATCAGCCCTTTTCGCTTGACGGCAACCTGTATGTCAATAAACCCTTTTCCACCAAGACCCCGGACAGCAGTGCTCCCCACGTGATGGAAATTGCAGCCCACCCCTTCAAGCGCGCTGGCTAGCCTGCGCTTTTCTCTGCCGTAGAGCCGCTTGTAATTTGGCTTGTGGTTAACGAGTTTCACAGCTTGCAAGCTAGTCACCTAAATGTGGTAGCGGGGGATGGATTTGAACCATCGGCCTCCGGGTAACCCAGAGTATCCGTTAGGATTCTCATATGAGCCTTTCGCCCACGCCAAAGCGAACTCAGACGCAGTCGACGAGCACTCCTAACTGCTCTACCCCGCTGCAGCTTGTGTTTTGATTAGACCTATTTAAAAGCGTTTGTGCCGTCAGTCCGCCCGTCTATCCTCATTGCGTTAGCTCAGTACTCAAGACTCTCATCAACCGGCGCCATTATTCAGGCATTTGCCAATAAAAAGCATATCACTGGACAACAGCTTTCAGCGCTGGCGGTGTAATGGCGACGCTCACGAAAATCAGCATTATCACGCTCGTGAATATCAGGTCCCCAGCCACTCCGGACAATATGCCGAGGTTCTTCGCAGCTGCTAGCAGCACAAGGTCAATGCCCCCGCGTGGCAGCATGCCGACACTGATTGTGAGCGCGTCTTTCCCCACAATATTCCCCAGGCGGCAGCCGAACCACGTGCCCAGGAAGTTACTGGCCAGCACCATGACGACGAGCAGCGGGATGAAGATGCTCCATTCGGGCACGAACTGCAGCCCGACCCACGCAAAGAACACGGGAATAAAGATGCCATAGCTCATCGATGACAGTTTCCCCGCGAACCCACTTTCGCGGAACGATGTCTTGCTGATGATGATTCCGGCGAGGAACGCGCCGATAATGCCGTTGAGCCCGAACATTTCTGCGAGCCATGCGAGCGCGAGCATCACGACGAATGCGATGGTGAACTGGGCTTCCTCGACCCTGAGGATGATGGCGTCCCTGAGTATTGTGGGCACTATCTTGTCGGCGAGCAGGAACACGAGGAAGAACGCTGCGGTGAGTGCTGTTATCCCTATAACTTTGGGTATGTCCAGCGCGGCCGTCATCACGAACGTCGACAGCAGGGTGAAGATAAGCAATCCACCCATTGCGTCTATTATTGCTGTGCTTAGTATGGTCCTTCCGGCGAACGTGTTAAACTTGTTCAGGTGGATTAGTGTTTTTACGCTGGTGATGACCGAGCTCATTGACAGCGCGGTCGCAAGCAGGATGACCTGCTCGAACGAGAAGCTGATGCCTGGCGCAATGTTCCCTATGTTCGTCATCACGTAGACGACCGCGAGGAACGGAAAGGCGTACCCTAGGAACGCTGCCCCGAACGTGCCTATCTTGTTTTGTATGAGGTCCCGCAGGCGCAGTTCCCTGACTCCGGCAACGAACAGCAGTAGTATGGCCCCCAACTGCGCGAAAATGACAACGCCTTCGCCGTCTGCGGGCACGAGGTTGAGCGCGTGCTGGCCGAGCACTATTCCCGCGAGCAGGTACCCGATGATGCTTGGCAGCCTGAGCCTTTCGGCTATCTCACCCAGGGCTTTGGCTACGAGGATGAGTATTGCGAGCTGGAGGAAGAACTCCATGCTCGAGAACTAGCAAAGGGGTGTTTTTAACCCTTACTCTTCTTTCGCTTCGGCGAGCTTTATTCTGGTGATTTGGCCGGCGACGAGGTTGCGGTCTGTTTTGCTGTAGTCAAAGAACCCGAGCTTGTTCAGGGTTTCCTTGTTGTGCTCAAAATTTTCGTCGAAGTCATTGGGGTACATGTCCTTGAGCTTCTTGGCCTTGCCCTTTAGGATGCTGGTCATGAGCTTTCCCATTTTAGTTCGCCTCCCTGATAACTGTTATTGGGATGACGCCGTCGTCGAACTCCTTGATGGCGAGCTCGAAGCACTGCGTGATGCCCTTTGTGTCGACTAGTGGGGGTGCACCCATAGCTAGCTGTAGAGCTCTTGCACCGACAACGCGGGCTTTCTCGAAACGAGTATAATCCAAGTATAGCACCTCAGAAAATCCCCTTAATGGGGAGCGCTACAATTGTGAGACAAGAGGTTTATAAAGCTTTTTACATGAAGCTCTTCGCGTCCGAGGCTTTTCTCACCTTATCGCAGTTCGGGCACAGCCCCCCTGCGCTCGGTTTCCCACACTTTCCGCACGGTATTGTGTTCGCCTTTATCCAGTCCCCGACAAGGGGGAACATCACTGGCAGCGCAAAATTGAAGCTCCCCGTGCTCACGAACACGCCTTCCCCTATGCTATAGTAAGGTATCTTCTTCTCGAGCTCGTCCACGTATGGCGTGGTCTCGCAAATCGCCCTCGCATCCTTTGGAATGAGCTGCAGCACAACCTTGTTGTGTATCTGCTTGAGTATGCGCTGGTCAATCCCCGCAGGGTCCTGCTCCACAACTATAGTAAACACCTTGAACTTGCGGCCCTCCTTGGCTATCTTCGCGATGATGTTTCCCTTACTCGCCTCTTCCGGCGACAAGTAATTGTGCGCCTCCTCAATAAGCACTCCAGCGGGCTTCCACTTGCGCCACTCCCCCTTGTTCTTCGTGCACGCCCGCTTGTATTTCGCAAACAATGACTTTGCCACCATCGCTGTGATCAGCTTCGCTGTCCTGTTCCCGATGCTGCTGACATCAATGACATACCAGTTCCCGCGCGCCACTCCCTCGGTAATCGTGCTGATGAATCTGTTCCTTTCCGCGACCCAGACATCCTCTTCCCGGAACATTGATGTCAGCCTGTTCTTGACAGCCCCGATGATCATCGCGATTCCCGGATAGTCCGAGCTCCCCCTGAGCTCGCTTTTGATGGTCTCAACATCATTGTCGACAATGAACTTTATCCATTCCCCGCCCTTTGCCCGGCAGAACTGGTGCATGAAGTTGAGCTGCGTGTCCTCGCGGAAGTCGTACACCTCTGTAAGGTACGATGGGTAAATGTTCTGCATCGAGACCTCGAGCTCTTTTTCCCACGCATCATTGCTGTCCGCACCCAGTGTGTAATGGATTACTCTCGGCGCACCAACGCGGTTAAAGTGCCTCAGGTCCTTGTAGTACTCGCCGTGCGGGTCGATGATAACCCCACCGGCGAACGGCTCGCCGTCGCCCTTTATCGTTACATTCATAAGGACCTTGGCCGCATTCGTCTTCCCGCTGTTAGTCCACCCGCATAAGAGCCAGTGCGTGACGTACGCCTCTTTCTTGAAGCCGGCCTTGGTGTCAAAGTGGTGCGACCCGCTCCTAACATGCGCGAAATCAAGCTTCGGCAGGCCAAGTATGTCAAAGTCCGCTTTGTCCAGCGTGCATATCTCGTCATTGTGCTGGGGTATTGTCTTGTACCCCACAATCTTCCGCTTGTCGTCCTTCCTGTACTCAGTTAGTATGCTCGCGCTCGCGTAGAGAAGATACCTTTCCTCCTGGTCGAATGAGTAGTCTGACGGGCAGTACCTCGCCCTGAGCTGGTTGTCGAGCGGCTGCTCGCTTAGGTTCGTAACAAAAACGTAGAACACCCTGTTCCCGCTGTCAACCTTGTAGAACCCCTCTTCTTCCACGTCTCCCTCTACGAAGAAGTGCAGCTTTCTCTTATGCCCGTCAAAATAATCCACTTTCCCTACTCTAGTCATCTAAATCAGCTCCAATACTTCCTTCAGGTCCTTGATAACATAATCCGCGTCAGTCTTCTCATGCTCACCGCGCGGGTCGTACAGCACCGCTTTCATCCCTAGCTCGTGCGGCGCACTTATGTCGCGGTCCTCCTTGTCCCCAACATACATCGCGTCCTCAGCCTTAACCCCAGTGCGCTCGAGCGCTACCTCGAACAGCTTGGTGTCCGGCTTCGCAATCCGTTCCTCTGATGACAGCACGAGAATGTCCAAGTACGGCCTGATGTCCGGCTTCATACTATCATAGATAGTCCCGCCGTTTCCGTCAGTGTTCGAAATTATCCCCGTGACAACACCCTTTTCCTTGAGCGCTTCCACAACCTCTATCGCGTTCGGCTCCCACCTGAAATCGGGGGCGAATGATTCCTTGAGGCCTATGAACTTGTCCGCATTCTCCGGCGGCAGCCCTTTCTCTCTACATCTTTTCCGGATGTACTCGAGCTCTTCCGCGAGCGGAACAACACAAAGCTCGTCCCTGAAGAATGCCCTGAGCTCTTCAGACCCCATTCCGAACAATGGCCCCACATCTTTTACCATCGCGCTCCAGTAGCCACCCTCGCGGTCAGCAAGCGTGCCGCCAAAATCAAAGAAAACCGCTTTCAATGCGCTCGCCTCCTGAACTTGTCGTACCAGTACTCATTCTCTATGTCCTTGATTATTAACTCGCGTGTCCCCTCATCCAGGTCCGCCGCGAGCACGTGCTCCTCGACAAACTTCCTGGCCCTATCCTTGTCTATCGGCCGCATCACGCTGTCCGAGTGCACCGCGCCCAATGGATAAGGGTACCCTGCGTACTTCGGGTCGTTCGAGAACAGCCCTATCTTGCACAACTGCTCTTTCAAGTAGCTGTGCTGCTCGCGCATGTTTAGCGCACTCACCTCGAACGGAAAATCCACACGGAACGCGTACCCGTTCGGCGCGAAACTAGCAAACATTATCTCTGCTATTGGCTCGTCCATCGGGTAATGTGCCACCAGCGGGTAGCAGTACCACGGCTTTGCATCCTTCTGAAACTCCCTTGCCCGCATCGCCAGATACCCTGATGCACTTGCCCTGTTGATAGTGAACCCACTCCGCTTGCTCACGCCAATGGTGTTCTTGTGCAGCTTGAGTATCTCCTTTTCGTAGAAGCTCCCCATCGCGAGCGACCCGTCCACAAGCACTAGGGTATCGTCATCAGCCCACCCGCGCTTGATGGTGTCGCGCATGAACCGTGTCTCCTCTCTCTTGAGGTAGTTCCCTTTTTCCCAGAACTTCCGCGGAACCACATCGCCCTCAACCGTCTTCTCGTCATTCGTGTAAAGCACAAACCTGTCCTTGGTATCCTGCTCCACTGTCGTTGCCCTCTTTGTCCTTGAGTTGAACTCAATCAATCTCGCCTTGTACTTGACCAGCCCCAGCCCCCAGTACGGCGTGTCAAACAGTGATATCGAGCCCCCATCAACCGCTAACACGCGGAACTTCCCTTTCAGGTCAGTGGGCTCGTAGCCCATGAAGCTCTCTGTGCTGAGCGGGTACAAAGGGAACCCCTTTCCTGCCGGCGAGAGCATCTTGTTGGGCGGCACTAGCTTGGAGTCGCTATACGCCTTGCCCAATGCTTCGAGAAGTGGCCGTACCATTGTGCATACTTTCTCTCAACAGCCCTTTTAAAGCAAAAGGCTACGCCTTGCCGAGGAACCCTTATTAATCCTCCCACCCCTCAATAGAAAGATGTTCAAGCAAGTCATCATCCTCCGCACTGACCTTGGCATGGGCAAGGGGAAGCTGGTCGCGCAAGGAGCGCACGCATCCATCGAGGCGTTCATCCGCACGCAGCGCAAGCACCCGGACTGGGCTGAGCTCTGGCACAAGGAGGGCATGAAGAAAATAGTGCTCAAGGTGGATTCCGAGCGCGCCCTCATCGACATCTTCCAGGAGATGAAGGACGAGCTGCCTGCAGCGATGATAATGGACGCGGGCCACACCCAGATTCCTTCTGGCTCCAAAACGGCTGTCGCCATCGGCCCCGCCCCGGAGATGGACATCGACGTGTTCGTATCAAAATACAGGTTGTTGTAATCATGGCTCACGAGATGACTCACGGCTTTGTGCAAGTCCGCAAGGAACACAGCAAGAGGACGCCAAGGGCCCGCACGAGCCTGAGCCGGAAGGGCTTCGAGCCCATCGAAGGCCGGTCATTCGATTTCAAGGACATTGTGCTGGTGGAGCTTGACCACTTCAAGGCACCGAGCAAGGAAACAAGAACCATGCGCATGCACTTCGCGGACGAGAAATCCCCTGAGCGCTTGCTCAAGATGATAGAGCCGTATTTTGGGCGGTGGAATGTCATTACCTCAAAAGTAGCCAAGTCCAATGCCGAGGGTGCAAAGGCCGCGCTCTCCATTGAGTACCCTGCTGATGATGAGTTCCTCCACCTCGCTGTCATGCACCGCCTGGAACATGGCTCGCACATGGGCGACTTTCTCAATCCAGTGAAGGTGAAAAAGAAGTGACAATCAAAGTCGGCATGAAGACATACTCCACTCAGCCCGAGCACATCTCGAAATGGGATTTTGCTGACTTTGTCGAGGTCCTCATCGTCCCCGGCATCCCCATCAAGCCCTTCCTCGATTTCGACGTGCCTTTTCGCGTGCACTGCGCGCACGCCGGGTTCGGCGTGAACTTTTCTGACCCGTCAAAGTGGGACCACAACATTGACTGCCTGCGCCAAGCACTCGAGGCCGCCGACAGCCTGGGCTCCCCGACAGTCGTCCTCCACCCAAGCGGCGATGCGCGGGAGGGCTCGAAGGAATACGCGCTTGATGCGCTGTCACGGATATCCGACGCACACATCCTGCTCGAAAACCTCCCTGAACTAAACATGAGGGGAGAGCAGCGCATTTGCTACAAGCCCAGTGAAATGGCTGAGTTCCTTTCACTTGGCTTTGGCCTGTGCTTTGACTTCGGCCACGCAATCGCTTCCGCCGCAGCGCTCAACGTGGACTACAAAAAGTTCTGCGACCGCTTCATTGGCCTTGGGGCGAACTATTTCCACGTGAGCAATGGCTTGGTGCGCTCGGAGCAGGATCTCCACCTTCCCTTGCTCGAAGGAGAGTTCGACTTGGACTACATCAAGGACCGCGTCATCCGGACCAAGAGCGCGGAAATCGTTCTTGAGACCCCGTTCAACCCGGAGCAGAACATCTGGGAATACGAGTTTTTCAAGCGATAATCCTATTAATGCCCGGAGCCTTAACCCTATTGATGAAGGGCAAGCCCAGGGTCCGAGCCGGCAAAGTACGTGATGTCCAGCGCAAGCTCGACGAGCACTTCTTGCCCAGTACCCGGGGTGAGTCCAAGAAGCTTATCGATGATGTCAAGCGGTTTAGGTCCGGCCACGAGCACTTGCTCCAGCTGCACATCAATGTCCACGAGGAAAAGCTCGACACCGAGTCGCTCAAGAAGGAGATATCCGATATCACCGGGCTCCTTGACGCTTCCGAGCCCACGCGGCTCCAGAAGGCCAAG
>JAUVIW010000113.1 GCA_030592525.1 archaeon | reverse complement strand
GACGAACACTTCTTCTTCGCCGTCGTCTGGTGGCGGTCCGCCTGCGGAGATTACCATTCCTTTGCCTGTTGCGGGCTCTACTACGCCGATGAACCGTGTTGCGAAGTGGTATGCCTGCTCACCTTCGCCGGCGGCCGTGACCTTGATTTTGTAAGTGGAAGCGGACTTCGTGGTTGAGCATTCGCCGCCGCTTGCGGCAGTGCACACTTCTGCGCACGAGGATGTCATTAGCACGGCTGTTGTGCTTGGGTAGGTGGCTTCGAGGATTAGTTTTCCGGCGCCCGTGCTGGACAGGTCGAGCTCATAGATGTCGTATTCGCCGTCGGTTGTGCGGCCGCCCGCGCCATCATTGGCTACGAGAAAATAGTCGGTGGGACATGCGGCACTTGCTAAGGCAACAATCAACAGCAAGCAGACTAGGGCATTAGCCTTCATCAAGTTAGAGTTATACTGCTCGCAATATTTATTACTTCGGGAAGGTAACCCTACTTGTCCTTGAATGTCTTGTACACCGGGACGCTCTCCACGCTCACGCCCAGGGGCTGCAAGCGCTCGCGCTCAAACCTGTAGTAGCTCCCTGAGTCCTGCACGCGCACCTTCAGGAGAAAACCCCAGTTTCCGCCGCACGCGTGGACCTCCTGGACCTCGCTAAGCCCAGCGAGCTCGTGCTCGGCCACGCGGCCTCGCACCAGGACAAAGAAAACAGTGCCCTTTCGGGCCAAGCGAGGTGAATACCCAAGGATATCGCCATCGTCCTCCAGGCGCTTCAGGCGCCGGGAAACAGTTGCAGGGGTCGTGTTCAGGCGCGAGGCGATATCAGTCACCCGCGGCCCGCACAGGCCCTCCTGCAACATACGAAGGATCTCACAATCCAATTCATCCAAAAGTTTACACCAACCAAGAGCAACACGTAACGATGTTACGCATTATCCCAAGATTGTGTAATACTTTTATATAAAACTATTGGTTCGGTTCCCGAAACGTGTAATGATGCGTGCGGCCGCAGACCTCGATGAACTCGATGGCCTTGTTGCCTCGCAGCCACCGCGCCAAGTCCTTTTCCAGGAGTATGGCGTGGCTCTTCCGCAATGCCCCGAGATCCCTCTCCATTGCTTTCCTTATGCCTGCGGCATGGAACCTTTCCTTTCCTTGGGCATAGTGCTCGAACAGCTCAATCCTTTCGTTGTAATCTTCTGGTATCATCCTTTCTCCCCCCCTCTCTTTTTTGTGACAGCCACCACACCGCCGCAATCGCGAGCAGGACCACGAGCGCACCGAGCGCGCTCCAGCCGAATGAGAGCATGCCAGTCATGCCTGCCTTCTCCCGCACCGGTGAAAGCACTTCGGGCTCCAGCACTTCCGGCTCGGTGATGTTTGCGACAGGCTCAACAATCACTTTCGGCGCGCCGGCCTCCTCAACAATGGTCTCTGCCTCTTCAACAATGGTCTCTGCCTCTTCAACAAGCACGTCACTCGTCTCATTGACAATGACTGGCTCGACAATCGGCGGCGGCGCGTAGCTGCCGCCACCCGAAGAGTAGGTGCGCCGCGGTGGCGGTGCGGGCACAACAACAGGCTCCGGTTCCGGTGGCAGCTCAACAGCCGGTGCCGGAGGCGGTAGCAGCTCGTAAGTTATCTCTCCCTCAATCTCGAGCGCGCTGTACTCCGGCGAAGCCACAGTGATGTTAACTTCACAGAACTCTTTTGCGCACGAGTCCGAAGCGTTCTGCAGCTCCGCAACAAAGTCCAGCCTCGTCTCGTTGAGCACCCCGTAAAGCGCGATGGTCGTGTTGCCTATTGTTATCGTCGTGTTCACTGGGTAGCCCCCAACTGCGGTCATGGTGATTGTTACGTTTTCCAGCGTTGCGTTCGCAACATCAACTGGAATTGTGCACGGGAATGATTCGCATGCAGCCAGTGCGCCGGCGAGCGCGGAACCGAAGTCCTCCGCGCCAATTCCGCCGACGCTAACGCTCGCATCTGTCTCAACAGCCACTGCGTACCCCCAGTCCGTGAGCACTTGCGCGGTGCCGACGTGGTACGCGAGGTTCTTCACGCACACCTCCCACGATGTTTGCGACACATTCGCCTCGCCGCCCAGCGAGCCGGTGGTACACGGCACCAGGGACGCGATTTCAGTGCGCCCGGAGCTGTTTCTTGCATACAAGCGCGTGTAGTCCACTGAGGCGCCGCCGGGCATGCACGCGTGGCCGTACCAGTAGAACTGGCTTCCGTTGGACGGGAAGCGCGAGCACACCTCGAAGTACGGCCCGCTCGTAATGATACTCTCGGCGTACAGGCCGTCAGTGGAGTGCGGTGACAGGTTCCCTGTCTTCTTCATGGGCGCGAACACGGCGCCGTTGAATATCGTGCTTCCTCCGGAAAGGAATCCTTTCGTCTCGAACTCTTCGGCAGCCACGTCCACGGAAGCGTGCTCCACGCTCGAGTTCGTCGGCACAACAAGCGTCGAGTTCACTATTACTATACTGTAGTTGTATGCCGGCGGCATCGCGCCGCGCAGTGTGATGTTGCCGTTTGTTATCGTGGCGTTCGACGGCACTGAAACAGTTGCCATTGCAGTGCCGTTGATTACCAGTGCATGTGCGGTAGCCAGCAGTAGCACTACCATCAATAGTGTTTTCATAACCTCTCCCCCCTCTACCCAATGCATACGCAGCCAGAGAATAAAACTAGTGGCGGTACGTAACCCTAAAGCAGTCCCGCGAACTTGCTGAGGCGCATGATGAGCGCGGGCCTGCTCATTAGCTCGTTCATAAGGGGGCCGATGTGCTCCATTTCCCCGTGCTTTTCCGCGAGCTCCGGCACGCCTTCCTCGATGGCCACCTGCCAGAAGTATTCCTTGTCCGCCGTGCCGAGCTTGGCGAAGAAGTTGCGCAGGCGTGAGTGTAGCTTCAGGTCCTTCTCGAACTCCATGCGCCACGCCTTCTCGTAGTTTCGGAGCGGTGCGTTTGCGGCGATTGCCTGCCCGAGTATGCGGCCGCAGTAGCCACCGATGGCGATGCCGCCGCCGGTCGATGCCTTGACCTGCCCGGCTGCGTCGCCGACCAATGCGACTTTGTCTGACAGTACGGCGGGCTTGTTGTCGAATAGTGGGATAACGCCGCCGTGCTCCTCGTCATACTCGAG
>JAUVIW010000011.1 GCA_030592525.1 archaeon | reverse complement strand
GTGTTACCATCGTTCCACGATGGTATTGGCGCGGGGGGCGAGATTTGAACTCGCGCAGGGTTTCCCCAACCGGCTTTCCAGGTCCTTCCCTCTGGAAGGGTTTCCAGGCCGGCGCTCTACCGGGCTAAACGACCCCCGCACTAAACGTTATTCTGTAATCATTAGCTTAAAAGCATTACTTTTTGTTCCACGCCCTTGGATAAGTGTCCCGCGGCATGACTATGGCCGTGGTCTTGACAACAATCCCTTTCTTCGCTTCCGCGATTTCCTCCCCGCTTTTTTCAGCAATGCCGAGCCCAACCAGTTCCTTGCCCGCAGTGAACAGCGCTACCATAGCGCCCTTGTAGATTTTCTTGTCGACAGCCGCGACCCCTGAAGCAGCCAGGTCCGCGCCGTGGCACAATGCACCAACAGCGCTGTTTCCAACAACAACTTTTGGCAAGTGCGCCACGCCACTCTCAATTGAAAGCAGTTCCTTGTCGTCGGCGAGCGTCTGCAAAAACACGGCGTCCTTTTCAGTGAACGGCCCCGCAATGGCCCTCCTTAACTCGACCATCTCGCCTTTCACCCCGAGCACTTCACCAATGTCCTCGCACAGCACTCTGATGTACGTCCCGTGCTGGCACCGCACGCGGAATAGCACCAATTCACCGTCCGCTTCCAGCAGCCTCAACGAATGAATAACTCTCGTCCGCATAACGCGCTTTACAGCCGCCTCTTTTGGCGGCGTCTGGTAAATCTTTCCAGTAAATTGTCCCATCGCTTTCTTGAGCTCTTCTTCAGGCACCTTCGGCGTGAACCGCGCAATACAGATGTACTCCTTGTCGCATTCCGCTAGCGCGCGAAGCACTTTTTTCCCTATTCCAACTGCCACTGGCAGCACGCCTATGGCTTGCGGGTCAAGCGTGCCTGCATGCCCTGCCTTGAGCCCTGTTAGCTTCCCAACCCACGCACTCACTTCGTGCGAAGAGGGTCCCCTAGGCTTGTCTATGACTACGAATCCTTCTTGCCGCAGGTGTGACAAGGGCTTTTCTTTCCGGAGCACGATCATGTGCTCACTCCAGATGCTTTGCGTTGCACCTGCGTTCATTACCCTTGTCGTCTTTCACTAGAACAAAGTTCTGGTCGATTACGTCGACGACTGTTACCTGCGATCCCTTGTCTTTGCCACGGGTCTTCGTTAGCTTTTGTCCTTTTTGGATCATTGTATCACCTTTTTCTTGATTATCTCAAGAGCTTGGTTTATTGAGTTCTCGAGTTCACCGCTGTTGTCAACAACACCGTGGAACCCTGTTTGATTATTAAGGTCTATATCGTGGTACATTTCGTTGGGGTGTGTCCTGTACCTTTCTTGTTCCGAATCTGATCGTGAGTCGAGGTATTCTAGTGCGTCTTCCGTGGTCTTGAGCTCTTTATCCCCAAACCTCGCGCCATTCATAACCCTCTTGACCCGGATATCGTCGTCAACGTCAACAACAATCTTCACTACATCATCTTTAATCAGATACGGAAGCAGATTGCTGTCTGCAGTAATTATCTTACCCGCATTAATGACATCCTTTACGTGCTGTACTGATTCCTTGTCGACTTCCACATCGACTTCCGGATGCTCTTTTGCATAAGCCTGCATCTCGTTGATGTCGAAGCCAAGGTCTTTTGCCTTGTCGCGGAACACCTGGCCAGTTGAGAAGAATTCCCCTCCGAGCCTTTCTGCAACTTTCTTGGCGATTGAGCTTCTTCCGGTACCGTGCTTTATGCCTTTTCCTCCGGGGATAGCCTTGCTAGTGAATACGACGAATAACCCTTTCTTGCGGTCGCGCACGGCCTTCTTTATTTCTTCCACAAGCATCACCCTTCACATCTTAAGGTACTGCCTGAGCACGAGCTCTAGTGAGAGGCTGGTGCCGATGGCGATAACGATGTATAGCCCGAACCAGTCCACGCCGTTAACAATGCTGGCTGCTTCCACAGCGTGCGTGAGGAACGGAAGCCCTATGGGCAAATCGAGTATGGGGCCCAGAGCCGCGTAATTCCCGCTCATCCACCATATGAGCACCAGGAAAATCGGCATGGTGAACAAGGCAGGCTTCATTGAGGCAATCATGTTATTTTTAACAAGCCCCATGATCTCGTTCTGCTCGTTCTCGAGCTTCTTCAGCTTTTTCTCGTCGTTCGCTTTCTGCGCTTCAAGCATGTCCTTTTGGTGCGCTTCCACTTTTTGCCTTATTGCGTCCATCTTCTTGCGGTCGACGACAACCCTGTGTATTGAGCTGGATAGCAGTGACACTATCAGGCTCAGCCCACCCACCATGAATACGGCGGCGGGGTAAATCAGTTTTATTCCAAGTAGCTCGAATACCATTTTGCCAATCACCCGAAGAAGTTCTTTAGCGCCGGATGCATTTCCATGAGCTGGCTTTGTGCCAACTCTTCGTACAGCCTGTACAGGATGCCAACGCTAAGAAGTATACCTGTCCCTGTTCCCAGGGCACCGGTGAGGTCCGCTCCCGCTGCCAATAGCGCAACAGACGCCGACCCTAATACTGTGATAATAGGGATGTACCTTTCGAGAACGCGCTCTATGACACGCGCATCCCTGCGGAAGCCGGGCACGGAGAAGCCAACGCTTTGCAGCTGCGCTGCAACCTGCTTTGGCCCCATTCCGGTCGTCTCAACCCAGAACTTTCCGAACACGACACATATTGCCATCAGCAGAATCGTGTAGATAATAATGTGTATGATTGTCAAGGGTATCCCGAACACTGCGTAGCTCGGGTTAAGTATATACTGTGATATCGCTGTTGTTGTCCCTAGGACACCGTATGGCGCCTGCACGAAGTACGCAACAGGTACCTGTATCTGGAACGGGATTAGCGATAGCGCGAATTCGGGTATGGCACGGCCATCGGCACCGAACGCGCCCAGCAGTGGGAAGCCCATTCCCGCGAACACGTTCGCGAAGAGCTGCACATTAGCGAAAAGTGCCGCAGCCAAAATTACGGGCAGGTTCGACACGTAGAAGAACTTGAGGGGGTATCTCCCTCCAATCCCACGTATTCTGCCCAATGTCAATGGCACCTCTATCCGCATGCTCTCTGCGTAAACGACCGCGAGGAACACGACTATCGTGAATATGAGTGGTGCGATAACGTTCAAGTCAAGTATGCCCATTGATATGGCTTGGTTGAAGAACGTGAACAAAATGCCCGAGTCCGGGTTGAGTGCCCTGAACATGATTGACTGTGACACACCTGCAACAATGAACAGCCCGATTCCTGAGCCGAAGCCCCACTTGGAAACGACTTCATCCAAATACAATAGCATGATGGAGCCCATAGCAATTTGTGCTAATACCAGCAAATGGTTCAGCTCGAATAGTGTCGCTAACCCTGCTATTGGCAGCAGTGAGACGCCGCTTGGCTCGATTGGCAGGAAGCCGGTGAACACGTAGATGCTTGCCTCGAAGAAACAGAACGCGATGGCAAACAATTTTTGGATGCCCTGGTACCTTTCCTTCTCAACATTGATGAGCTCCGCTCCCGATAACAGCTGTAATATAATACTCGCCATCACAATCGGGCCGATACCCAGTGTGGCTAATGACCCCATCTTCGATGCCAGGATGGTCTGTATGCTTTCCATGAACCCTACACGGCTCAGGACGTCTGCTGCTTGCGCTGACAACTGCTCGTACATCGCTGGATCCGCAATCCTGATTTCGGCCAGCCGTGCTGGCGACAAAAGGCCAACAGGCGTAATCTGCCCGAGAATGAAGAACAGCAGTATTGCCCCAACAACCCATAGCATTCGCTTCTTGAAGTCCGGCTTTTGGATGGGCCTCTTGACTTCAGGCAATAGCTTTACGATAGGGTCGAGGGACTCAAATGTCATCGATTACACCTCGCGGTTTTACGCGACTACGGCCTTACCACCAGCTTTTTCAAGCTTGGCCTTGGCTTTCTCAGTGAATAATTTGGCCTTGATGGTAATGCCTTGAGTGACAGCTCCGCCTCCGAGCACTTTGCCGTACCCGAGGGTGGAAACGTCTATCTCTTTAATATTTTGACTAATGGCATACTGGTTTAAAAACCCTATGTTGACTGCTTTGGGCTTTTTCTGCAGGCTGGCCATGCTCGGCGAGCCAAAGTGCCCTGGCATGTTCTTGACTATCCAGGAGAACTTGTGCTTCTTGGAGCCGGCTAGGCCTTTGCCCCCGTCACGCCTGCGTGAGCCTTTCATGCCCTTGCCGCAGTTGCGTGTCCCGCGCTTCTTCTGTATCTTCCTGTCCTTGATTGCCATTATATCATCTTCTCCAGGAGTTCGTTTATTGCGTCGCCCCTGTATCCGAGTGATCCACCATTGCCCCACGGCTTTTTGGTGCCTCGGTAGCCTTTTGATGGTGGGCTGAGCCTGAACACGGGCTTGAGGCCTTTGACGTCCTTGACTTCTGCCTCGAACTTCATGAGCGCTTGCGTGAACTCGGTGATGCTCTTGTAAGTGGAATTATCCTTCATGTAGCCGTCCGTAATCTTCTTGTCACCCGCGGCCCTGCCGCGCTTCGTGATCATTTTGGCTACACTGCCTTCTGTTACATCCCCCCACGTGACATAGTCCTTCGCTTTCTGGAGCATTCCGGTGTACGTGTCCCTGTCATCAACAATGACGCAGTGGTTCTTCTTGGTCAGGTTCATCATGAGCAGCGTGTCCTTCACTGTCTTTGGCACATTGATGAGGCCCCTGATCTGTATCACGGCGAAGTGCTTCATTGTGCCGCACCCCCTTTTGTCTTGAGCTTGTGTGTCTTCTTGAGTGCGTCAATGGTTGCCCTGGCATAGTTGAACGTGGTCCTTGTGTCACCGCGTGTCTGCGTCCAAACATCCTTGATGCCCGCCAACTCGAGCACGGCCTTTGCTTCTGCTCCTGCGACGATTCCCGCACCCTTTGGCGCGGGGATGAGTGTAATCCTGACACTGCTGCACTTTCCGATTACCTTGAACGGCACGCTGTGCTCGCCTCCGCAGCCGCATTCCCATGAGCCGCATCCGCGCTTAACGTGCATTATGTTGAGCTTCGCGCGCTTGACCGCGTTCTGTATCGCCGGCCTGACACCCAGGCTCTTGCCTGTGCCAACCCCAACATACCCGTCCTTGTTGCCGACTACGACCGTAACAAGGAAGCTTCGCTTCCTTCCTGAGTCCGTTGTCCTCTGCACAGCAGCGATATCGAGTATCTCTGCCTGCAGTTCCGGCAGAAGGAAGTTGGTTATCTCAGGCTCGAGAATCGGGAGGTTTCTTTCATTAATCTGGCCGATAGTCGTGATCTCGCCTCTTTGCACTAGCTTTCCGGTTCTAGTGCGTGGCGACCACGCATCGAGAATCTCGTCCCTTTTTTCCTCAACAGCTCTCCTAGTTGACTTCATCTTGCCCATTTAATCACCTTTGGCGAACTCCTTTTCTATAGCCGTTTTCACGGTCTCGAACTCCTTTGGCGTGTTCGGTTTCTTGGAGTATTCTGCAAAGACTTTTCCCGCAACCCTGTCTTCGGCTGGGAAAGCGTCTTTTGAATGTGGTATGTCAAGGCCTGCGTCCACAGCGCCCTTGAGCGCTGCGAAGACATTCGAGCCCCTTACTGGTGTGTGCAGCCCGATGTCGAGCACGCACTCGCCGATGTCCTTGCCTTTTGCCCTGTATCCGATTAGCATTCCTGTGAGGTAGGCTGCCGGCGCGTTGCCTGTTGCCCCTGTCCACCCGTACTTCTTGAGCTCGAGTGACGTGGCGCTTACTTTGACTTGGTCGCCGGTGTTGTTGTACCCAACAATTTGGGTGACAACCTGCCTGGATTTTATCCTTACGACAAGCCTGTCCTTCTGTGACTTCAGCAGGGCTAGCCTTGCCCTGTAATCCGTCTTGCCTTCTCTCCTTCTTCGGAACTTCATGGAGTATGTTGTCTTGTGCACCATTTTTCAGTCACCCCTGATAAAGCTCTCAAGGTGCTTCACGCTCTTGAAGAACCCTCCCTTAACGCGCAGGTACAGGTTCCTGTATTCCTGCGGGCGGAGCTCCTTGAGCTTCTTGCGCTGTGCGCGCACCTTTCTCATCCAGACTTTCTTCTTGCCTTCGCGGACCTTGCGGGTTCCCTTGCGCTTTCCAGGCCCCTTTCCGCGGCCCTTCTTCTTGCGCGCCATGAGCTTTCTTGCCCTTCCGTGGCTAGTGCCCACTATAGGCGTTATGATTATGACTTTTTCCTTGACCAAGGTGCGGACATCCTCGCGAGTAATTGCTTCTGCTGCCCTTTCCTCATTGGTTATCTTCACCCTTTTGACTCCGACGCCAAGGGTTCGTGCAGTCAGTTGCTTTAATTTATTGAGTTCCACTGTTCAACACCCTGATTTTCTTTTCTTGCGCCGCCTTCTCTATGGCAGCCTTCTTGCGCGCTCCCACGGTTCTGGAAATGCGCGCGGCCATGCCTTCTCCAACGAGCTCTAGTTCCTTGAGGTTGTGCACTAGCACTTCCACAACGCCTGTTGGGTGCTTGCCCCTGATGCTCTTGGGCTGGCCATAGCCTATTCGCGGATGTGCACCAAGGCTCTTCTTGTGCCTCTTCTGCGCACTGTCGATTCCGCGGGGCTTGCGCCACGGGGCTTTTTTCCCGCCGGTGCGCTTCTTTGAGTGCGCGTGCTGGCGCGGGAATTTGGGCTTGTCTCTCTTTTGTGTCATTGCTTGTCACCCTTGCTCGTTATGAATATGCCGTCACCGAACACACGCGGGTCCTTGCGCCCGATCTTGGTTGCGAGAACCAGGTTCGCGGCTGTTTGCCCCACATTCTCCTTGTCTGCGCCGGTAACGCTTATCTCCTGCCCCTTGACTTCAACTTTGACACCCTGCAATATCTGGCTTTCGCGGGGGTATTTCTCGCCAAGGAAGTTCTTTATCATGACTTTGTTCCCGCTAACAGAGACGTTCATCGGGAAGTGTGAGTAGTTAATTTGCATTTTGTAATGGAAGCCGTTTGTCACACCTTTTATCATGTTGCCGATGTGGCCTGCGACGGTCCCAACAAGGGCCTTGTCCTTCCTGCGCGGGTAGTCACATGAGACAACAGCCATCTTGCCTTCCACAGCCAGTGTGTACTTGGCTTTCCTGAACTCGCGGGTAATCGCGCCCTTCGGGCCCTGGATTGTCAGCTTATAGCCGTCAAGCTGCGCAGAAACCCCTTCAGGGAGCTCTATTTCCTTTTTCTCTATTTGTGCGAGAACCATTCCCATCACCTTCAGTAAACGTATGCCAGCAGCTTTCCGCCGGTCTTTCTCTTTCGCGCGTCTTCCTGCGTCATGACACCCATCGGTGTGGTGAGCAGGAGCACACCAAGCCCCACTGCGGGGAGATACCTTTTCTCGTACTTCTCGAACCCTTCTGAGTCCACTGAGTAATTGGGCTTAATGACTTTGCAGTCGTTAATCCTGCCTACGAGCGTGACTTGGTATTTTCCGCTTTTGCCGTCATCGATGAACTCGAATTCCCCGATGTATGTCTCTTTCTGCATGACTTTCAGCAGGTTGCCGAGCATTTTTGAGGCTGGCGTGAGCGTGCAGGTTGCCTTTCCCTTGAGTTCTGCATTTTTTATGGTGGACAGTGCGTCCGCAATTGGGTCTGTAAGCATTTTTTTCACCCTCCGTATTTCTTGAAGCCCAGTGCCTCTGCTATGTCGTGGAAGCATCTGCGGCAAATGCCAAGGTGGTACCTGCTAATCATGCCTCGCGCTGTCCCGCAGCGCTTGCACTTTTTGGTTCCGGTGCGCTTCGGGATTTTCTTGCCCTGCGCGCCCTTTGCTTTTTGCTTGACTTTCTTAACCATCTTATACCACCTTTATGTCGAGCGTGCTCTGCACCCACTCAATCGCTTCGTCTTTTGTTATCTTGTGGCTTGTTGGCACTTTGGTCTTCTCTCTCTTGCGCTTCTTGATGCGGTACCCGTTCTTCTCGAGTGTTACACACACATCGAACCCAAAGATGCCTATTTTGGGGTCGTACTTGACCCCTGGAATGTCAATGTATTCGGAGATGCCGAACGCGAAGTTTCCGCTGTTGTCAAACTGCGTGGACTTTACAGTCCGCTCCTTGGCGTTCACGGCATTGTTAAGGAACTCGGTGGCCTTCTTGCCGCGCAGCGTGACCTTTACGCCGATGGGCATCTTCTTTCTCACCCCCCATGTGGGTATACGGCTCTTGGACATGGTTCTTATGGGCTTTTGGCCGCATAGCGTTTCGAGTAGCTTTTCCGCCTTCTCGAGCGATTCGCCGGCCGTTCCAACGCCGATGTTGATGGTGACTTTACCTACTTTTATCACTCAAACCACCTTTAGCCGAGTTGTACAGCGGGCTCCTTGGTTCCGAGCACAAACACGTAATACTTGCGCGTTTGGAACTCGTTCTCCTTGCTTTGCAGCACTGCGAGAGGCGACCTCATCATGGTGCCCTCGATGATGCCTTTCACGACGCCTGTCTGGCCGGCGTGCTTGCCGCCCGTGACGTACGCGATATTACCCTCTTTGAGGGCGTAGGAGTCCACTATCTTGTTGTCGGGAACGCTGATTTTCAGCACGTCCCCAATGCTGTAAGTGTCTTTTTCTATGAGGATGTTCTTGCCGTCGTGCATGTTGAGCTGTGTGACGCCTTTCTTTATCCTCGTCTTTCCGGTTATCTTGCTGAGCTTGAAGCCCGAGTTTCTCCGGTCAATTTCGTGCAGTGCAATCCTTCCGTGCCTGTCGTAAATCGCCCTGTAGAACTTGTCGATGCTCGGGATACTGATGACATCCATAAACCCGATCGGCCTGCGGACGTCCTTTACAATGGTGCCGTCAACCAAAAGCTTCCCCTCGTTGAGAATAAGCTTCGCTTCCTTCCTTGTCTTGCTTAGGTTAAGGAGGTCGTTGAGCACTGTGAGCAGTGAAACGCTCTTGTTCCTGGCGTGCGGCCCGCATATGGTGCGCGCTATGAACTTGCTTTCCTTCCGCTTTATCTTGGCGGTGCGCGGCGCGTTCAGCCGCTTCATGCTCTTTGTTTCACCTTTGTTCGCCATGTGTTTCACTTCCTCTCTAGCGCCTTGATGCGCTTCTTGTCCTCGAGCACTAGCTCGGTTATCTGGACGTTTGACGGTGCGAGCGGCCTTGGCGCTTCCTCTCCGTTCGCTTTTTTGAGTGCTACTCCTGTAACGAAAACCACGTACCTCTTGAGGTCTATGGACGCAACCTTTTCGGTCTTGCCCTTGAAGTTGCCCCTGAGCACTTTTACAGTATCTCCAACACGCAGGGGTATGCTCCTCTTGCCGTACTTCTCGCGAAGCACTGGCGATAGGGGTGCGCTCATCATAATGTGCCTCTTGTGCGTTGGCGCGTTGTATGCTCGCTTCCTGTTCTTTCTCGGCTGCACGGTTTTCATCATTTCAATCACACCACGTTCTTTGCTATCGTCGCAATTTTCGCGTACCTTTCGGCCACTTCCTTTGCGACAACACCCTTGATTTCCGTCCCTTTCGGGAGGTTGGTGTCGTCCACAAGCACTGCGGCGTTGTCCTCGAACTTGACTCGAGTGCCATCACACCTGCGGAACTCCTTTTTCTGCCTGATTACGACTGCTTTGACAACCTTCTTCCTGATTTCGGGCTTGCCTTTCTTCACGGAACAGACAATCTTGTCCCCGATTCCGGCTTTTGACAGTTTCCTGCGCCTGCCCTTGTACCCGATAACGCCAATGATTTCCAGTTCCTTGGCGCCGGAGTTGTCATCGCACCTGATTATGCTTCTTACTTGAATTGGCTTGGTGATTTTTGCGGCTACTCCCTTCATTTCTTGTCACCTACCTTGCGGAGCACGACGAAGCTCTTGGTCTTGCTGAGCTTCCTTGTCTCCCCTATCTCGACCTTGTCCCCGACCTTGACATCGATGCACGGCGGCTTGTGGGCGGTGATGTGGCTCTTCCTGCGCTCGAACCTCTCATACTTGGAGTTCTTCACGAGGTGCTTTCGCTCAATCACGACACTGTTAGTCATCTTGTCGCTGACTATGGTGCCCTGGAGAGTTATCCCCCTCACCTTTGTGTCCCCGTGTACGGGGCATTTCTTGTCTTTGCATTCCGCCATTTCATTCACCTTGCCTTGCGCCATAATTTCTTGAGGCGCTCTTCGGGCCGTTGCAGCAGTTCAGTTCCATCTATCTCGATGCTCTCGCTCGGAAACTCCACCCTGATCGTCACCGCGCTCTTGTTCAAGAGCTTCTCACCCGCCGCCGTGCGTATGGTAATGGTCTTCATGGTCTCATCGACCACAGTACCTTTTTTACCACGCAGCGAGGGATCAGTGCTTTTGGTCACAGTGACTTCAAGGCCGATTAGTTCCCTTGTTGCCAGTAACCTTGCTTTAGATGATTTCAATTTGATCCTCTGGGTAGTTCATCTTTATGAGAGCTTTTTTAACTTCAGGTTTGTGGTCTCCTTGAAGCTCAATGCGGTTGCCTTTAACCGTGCCGCCGCAAGCCATCATCTTCTTGAGCTTCTTGCCCAATTCATCAACGGCCTTGGGGTCAATCCCCACGACAACGGTCATCTTTTTCCTATACCGCTTGATCTCCGTAAGAATCCTGATTTTCTGCCCTTCTTTCGCGATTTCCTGGCAGACGCACAGGTCTTTTGGGAGTCCACATATGGAACAGATATCTGTCATTATTCCTGCTGCACCTCCGTGTCAGTTTTTTTCGCAGCCTTTGCCGCTACCTTTGGCTTCGCCGCCGCTTTCGCGGGCGCAGCCTTGGGCTTCTCATGATTAATGGTGAGTATTCTAGCGATGGTTTTCCTGATTTCCCGAATTCTTCCGGGGTTGTCGGGGCGAGTGCCGCTGCTTACCGCAGCCTGCTCGCGCGCCAGCTCACTTTTTAGCTGCTGGAGTTGCTGGTTCCTGTCCTCTAGGTTCATTTCCCTTATCTTGTTTGGCTTCAGTATTGCCACTCTTCTCACCTCCCTCAGGTTTCTGTGCTTTCTTCGCTTCTGCGTCAGCCTTTCTCTTGGCCTCTGCTTCCTTTGCTTCTGCCGCTTCGGTCGCTGCCTTCATGACATCGACCTTGTCTGGGAACACGACGTCCGGCGTAACAATCCGCACGGTAACGCCAATAACTCCCGCTTTCTTGATTGCCTGTGTCTGCGCGAGCTGCACGAGCTTCGCCGGCTCTCCGGCTTTCTTGAGATACCCCGCACTCACGCGCTCGGAACGGCCCTTGCCGCCCTTGCCCACGAGCTTTCCTGACACGACAATCTCAGCCCCTTTGGCGCCTGCTCTCATAATCTTCTCGAGCGTGAAGTGTATGACGCGCCTGAAGTTGATTCCCCTTTCAAGCGACCCCGCAATCCTTCGGGCCATGACCTTTGCGTTAAGCTCGGGCACGGCGACTTCCTCGACCTTTATTTGAACATTATCCAGTGCAAACCGGCTCTGGATGGAGTCAGTGAGCTTCTTGATGTTAGAGCCCTTTCTTCCGATTACGAGCCCCGGGCGCTCCACTCTTATGGCGATGCGCGTGGCTACGGGTGTCTTCTGTATGTCGACGCCTGTAAACCCAGCTCTCCTCAGATTTAACTCCAGGAAATGGGTTAGGTTGCTCCTGTTGAGCCCCTCTTTAATGAATTTCCTTTCAATCAAGCTCATGCCTCCCTGACAATTATTTCAACGTGAACAGTCTCGATGTTCGATGTTTTCATGCGCCCCTTGGACGCCCTTCGCTGGTAAACCGGCCCCTTGTGTGCGGCGGCGTGGACAATCTTGAGCTTCTCAGCGTCCATCCCCTTTTGCTCCGCGTTGTTGACCGCGTTCTTCACTATCTTCAGGATTCTGTCGCTTGCCTTCTTGGGCCAGCGTCCCGGCTTGCCTCCGGTGCGGTGGGGGATTTGCTTGTTGAAGCGCTTGAACTCAACAAACTCCTTTCCATCGATGACGTTCGTTAGGAACGCCTCCGCTCGTGCGACCTTCATGCCGCGGATTGCGTTGCACACCTCCATAGCATGCTTGGGTGAGACATTAAGACGCGTACCCCGCGCCTTGACGCCACCCTCCAGTTGTATAGAGTAACCCATCGCCATTTTACTTCACCGAGATGAATTTCGTGGAGCGTGTAGCGCCGATTCCTGCCGCAGAGTGCTTGACATTCTTGCGGGTTAGCGCGTACTCTCCCAAAAGATGCCCGATCATTTCGGGCTCGACTGTGATGTAGACAAATTCCTTGCCGTTGTGAACAGCGATCTTCCTTCCGATGAGTTCTGGGAGTATTATCATGTCCCTGCAGTGCGTGCGCACCACCTTGTCCGGGTTGTCTTGGATTTGCTTGATGAACTTTTCCTGGTCCTCGGTCCAGCCGCGCTTCATGCTCCTTCGCAGCCTTGACGGGAACAGTGCCTTAAGCTCGTCCTGTGACAGCGCCTTAAGCTCGTCCATCGTATATCCCTTGTAAAGGTACTCACGTGCCATTCAATCACTTCCTCTTTTTCCTTCCAGTGCGTCTTGCTGCAATGTGCCCAACCTTTGCTCCGGGTGGGGTGCTGCGTGCGACCGTGGTTGGCTTGCCTGCGTGGTGTCCAGTACCGCCGTGAGGGTGTGCAACAGGGTTCATTGCTACGCCACGCACGATTGGGTACTTGTGCCCGCGGGCCTTCATTTTCTTGAACTTGTTTCCGGCCTTAATCATCGGCTTTTCCGGCCTTCCGCCGCCTGCGCTGATTCCAATGGTTGCCCTGCAGTTTGCGTTGAAGGGCTTGATGTGCTTTGAAGGCAGCTTAACCATAATCTTCTTTTCGTTCTTGTTCACGATGAACGCGCCGGTTCCTGAGGACCTGACTGTTTTGCCTCCGTCACCTGGCTTGTTCTCGATGTTGAATATTGGGACCCCTTCGGGGATGCTTTTGAGGGGCAGCACGTTTCCGACACTCACTTTTGCGTCAGGTGCCTGCTCAATCTCCTTGCCGGCCATCATGCCTTCCGGTGCGAGCATCATTGTCTTGGAGCCATCTGCCCATTCCACTTTCATGATGATTCCGGTCTTGCTTGGGTCCTTTGAGAACTCGCTTACGACTCCTTTCCCTTCCTGCGCGCGGTAGTGCGCTTGGGTCTTGAACTTGTGGGATGGTGCGGTGTACCTACCTGAACCCTTTCCCCGTTTCTGTGCTGCTATTGGTCGGCCCATTGTAATCCCTCTTACATCATATTGAGTTTGGTTGCGAGGTCTGATGCTGAGTTGCCCTTGGCGAGCTTGACAAACGCTCTTTTGCCGTGCTTTCTGGACTTGAGCGTGCGCACGGCCATTACCTTGACCTTGTACAACTCTTCGACCTCTTTCTTGATGTCCGCCTTGGTGGCGGTTTCATCGACACTGAACATTAGCGTGTTCTCCTTTTCGATGAGGTCCACTGCCTTTTCCGTAACTAGTGGGTGCTTAATTGCCATATGCCTCACCTACCTGCTTTATTGCGCCTTCGGTCCACACAGTCAGCCTTCCAGCATGGGCGCCCGGTGCAAGCAAGTCAATGTTGAGCTTGTTTGCTTTCACGGCATCCACGCCTGGGATGTTCCTGCATGCCTTGAGCGATGCATCGTCGGTTACAACGATGAGCGCGCTCTTCTTGCGCTTGTATTTCTTGCCTCTCTTTTTGCTTTTCCCTGCGCGCACTTTCTTTTCTTTCGCGCGCTCAAGGTCTGGTGTGAGGCCAAGCTTTTGCAGCACCACAATAACTTCGCTTGTCTTCTTGAGTGCCTCAAACTTATCGTCAACAACAATCGGAACTTCACCCTCAATCTTGTGCCCTCTCTCGTTCACAAGTTCCAGCTGCGTGGTAGCGCCGATTGCGCTCTGCATCGCAAGCTTCTGTTCCTTCTTGTTAATGGCTTTTTTGAGTATTTTTTCAACCTTCGGGGGGTGTGCCCTTCTGCCGCCTACTGCGTGCGGCACGCGCTTGACTGCGCCGAGCCCGCCGCCGCCTGTCTTAACCCTGGGCAATCGTGCCATTCCCCTGTTGATTCCTGAGCGGAACGCGCCCCTGCGCCCGACGTATGTCGCGCTTGTGCGCAACCCTGCTGTGACGTCAGCGCCGTGCGGCTGGAGCCCCCTGCTCTGCTTTGCGGTGAACGCTCTTTTTATGAGGTCCGGCCTGTACTCTGAGTCAAACACTGCCGGCAGGTCAATGCTCTTTGTCTCTTTTCCGTCGAGGCCGATGACTTTTGTTTTCATTTCTTAGCCCTCCCTTGGTTGCTTCTTGTTGAAACGCCCGTAACTTCCGGCATTTCGGTTCCTGTGCGGGGTGGCCTGGCTGCAAACCGTATCATGATAGCCCTCTTCTTTGGCCCTGGGACACTGCCCTTGAGGACAATGTAATCCCCTTTGACCTTTCCGTAGTTCACTATCCCGCCTTTGGGCGTTACTTCATCTCCGTTCTCCCCTATCTTGAGTATGCGCTTGTTAATGTCGGTGCGCTTGTGGTATCCCATCTGCCCTGGCATGAGCGATGTCCACATGATGCGTGATGGTGACCATGGGTTGATTGACCCAACGTGCCTGCGCTTGCCGTGCGCTTTCCTGTATTGGATGCGCGTGCCCCATCTCTTGACCGGGCCCTGCAGCCCCTTGCCTTTTGTGACAGCGACCACATCGACATAGTCCCCGTCCGCAAGAACGTCCGAGACCTTTATGTCCTTTCCGAGAACGCTCTTCGCGAACTCGAGTGCTTCAGGCATTCCACCGCTGACAGCAATCTCAAAGACTTCGGGTGTCTTCTTGAAAGTGGGCTGTGTGTGTACGAGTAATCTGATTTCAGAAGCAGTTGATAGCTCAGGAAGCTTTTCCTGTGGCTTTTTGGGTGTGTTTGTTTTGCGTGCGAGGTTTTTGTTGGGCTTTGGTTCCCAGATGTCTCCGAGGGCCTTGCGCCCGTAAACGGTTTTGGTGTATCCCCTCACGCCGAAAACGTGTATTGGGGGGCACTCAATAATGGTCGCGGCGAGCATGAGCTTCCTCTCAAACGAGGGTGAGCTCTTTCGCTTGTCTATGGCGCTGACCTGGGTCATGCCTGCCTTGTAGCCGGCGAACCCTAGCACTTGCTTGCCTTCCTTTTGAACCCAAGTGCGGGGACTAAAAGATTGCTTTATAGCCCTTTTTCTTGGGCCGTATCCGAGCGATCCGTGTCTCGGCGCAGTTAGCTTTGTCATCGCAAAACACCCTATTTTGAGAGCGCATGGGCTCTCCTACTGACGGAACAACGTACAGAAACTGTACACCGTATGGGTTCCATACAGCTGGGCTTATTCTGACTAAAGAGCTTTATAAACGTATTGCTCAGAGCAAGTTTATACCTAGCTTAGGAAGCGCTATGGTCACTGCCAGAACACCCAACACAACTATTACGACAAGAACTATGAATAAGGTGGCGCCTGTGCGCTTTTTTGGGGCTTCCTCGACCACTTCCTCTTGAGCCAAAGGCGCTTTTTGAGCATATGCCGGCCTTGGTGGGGGCATCGGCTTCGCGACTGAGGGGCCCATTTCCAGGCTTTCAGCCTCGTCCTCTATCTCAGGGCTCACTTCCAGGCTCGGAGCGCTCTGCAGGAGCATATCCTCCTCAGATCCTAGGCCCAGTGGCTCCTGCTCCACCGGAGGCGCTGCTATTGGCCCTTTCTTGGCTGGGGGTGCCTTTTCGCCTATTTGGGGCACTTTTTTGGTGCCCGGCGCAGCCTCAAACTCGAATTCCTCGGCTTGCGCCTGCTTCATGATGCCCTCAGCCTCTTTTGGCGTGTACCCTAGCTTCGCTAGGTTCTCTTTGACGTTTTCGGGCTTGTGGCCCTCTGCGAGGAGCTTTTTCACGCCCTCTATCATCTCAGGCTCGACAGCCATACCAAGACAAAAGCCAAGCGCCTTTAAAAAGGATTACCCTTTGACCACGGCCATGGGCAGGACCTTCGCAACCCGCATGCTGATGCCTGTGACGTGCAT
>JAUVIW010000004.1 GCA_030592525.1 archaeon | reverse complement strand
GCAATGATAGCGACAAGGGAGGGGTACGGCGACGCGCTGCGTGAGCTTGGTGGGACGGATAAGCGCGTTGTTGCCCTGGATGCTGACCTTTCGTGCTCCACGCAGACCAAGCGCTTCGCAGATGTTTTCCCCGACCGGTTCTTCAACGCCGGCATTGCTGAGGCTAACATGATGGGCATGGCAGCGGGCTTTGCCTCGGCAGGCAAGATTCCTTTTGCCAGCACTTTTGCGGTGTTTGCAACCAACCGGTGCTTTGACCAGATACGCGTGGGCATCGCTTACCCTTCGCTGAACGTGAAGATAGCTGCCACGCACTCTGGCGTGACCGTGGGTGAGGACGGCGCGTCGCACCAGGCGCTTGAGGACATCGCGCTCATGCGCTCACTGCCCAATATGCGTGTGGTCGTCCCGTGCGATACGAACTCCGCGCGCAAGGCAACTTTCGCCGTGGCTGCGGCGGATGGCCCGTTTTACTTGCGCTTGGGCCGGTCGAAGGTGCCGGTACTCGAGGAGCAGGACTTCACAATCGGCAAGTCAGTCACGCTGCGCGACGGCAGTGATGTCACCCTCATCGCATGTGGGTACATGGTGCACGAGGCTATCAAGGCGGCGGATGCCCTGGCTTCAGAGGGCATCAGCGTTCGCCTTATCGACATGCACACCATAAAGCCCCTGGACATCAGCACCATTGTCAGGGCTGCGAAGGGCACGGGGCGGATTGTCACGTGTGAGGAGCATAGCGTGATAGGTGGCCTGGGCTCCGCTGTCGCAGAAGCCCTGTGCGAGCGCTACCCTGTGCCAATGCGGATTATCGGGACGAAGGACACTTTCTGCGAGTCCGGTGTTCCCACAGAGCTCATTAAAAAGTATGGCCTGTCTCATGATAACATTGCCAATGCTGCAAAGGAGCTGTTGAAATGAAATTATTTCTCGACACCGCGGATGTAGGCGAGATAAAGCGCTATGCCCATGTGCTGAGCGGCGTGACCACCAACCCCACTCTTATCATGAAGTCGGGCCGCGACTTCAAGGAGGTCGTTAACGAGATTTGCTCTATCGTGGACGGCCCGATAAGTGCCGAGGTGACTGCAGAGGATGCTGTTGGCATGTTCAGGGAGGCCAAGGAAATTTCCTCGTGGCACAAGAACATCGTGATAAAGATACCCATGGTCGAGGAGGGCATCAAGGCAACATGCTTGTGTTCTGATGCGGGCATCAAGACAAATGTCACTTTGGTGTTCTCTGTTCCGCAGGCGCTTCTCGCTGCTGTTGCTGGAGCCACGTTCATGTCCCCATTCCTTGGTAGGCTTGATGATGTGGGCCAGGATGGCGTTTACTTGGTGAAGGAAATTGTTAAGGTGTATGGCAATTACGGCTTCCCAACCGAGATAATCGCTGCGAGCATACGCGGGCCCACGCATGTGATAGAGTGCGCAAAGGCTGGCGCGCACATAGCCACAATTCCGCCCAAGCTAATGGCTCAGCTCTACAACCACCCGCTGACAGACATAGGAATAAAGCAATTCATGGACGACTGGGAGAGGGCAAAGAAGTAGCTACCCCGTCTTGGCCGTGAATTTCTTCTTGGGCTTGGCGTTCTCGAACTCCGTGGAATACGTTATCGCCTGTGTCGGGCAAACATCCCCGCATTGCCCACATAACATGCACAGCCCCATGTCAAAATCTATTTTCCCTTTCTTGTGGAACTTCACCGCTCCGATAGGGCAGTTTTTCTCGCATAGCTTGCACCCGATACACTTCTTTGGGTGGTACACTATCCACCCGCGGAACCTGTCCAGCACTTTTTTCTTCCCAAAAGGATACTTGTCCGTGAACGGCTTCCTGAACAGGTTGAGTATTGCTTCTTCTCCGAAGTTCACACAAACACCCCCAGTGAGACGCGCACGAACTCCGCCATCGCAACCAGCAGCACAACAAACAGCACCCACCATGCTTGGTCAACGCGGTACCTTGGTGTCGTGACCTTTGAGTACGCGAGCAGGAAGTAGACTACTGGCACGCCCACCACGATGGCGACAATATTCCCGCCGAAGAACATGAACGGCAAGAGCACTGCGTAGAAGAGCTTGATGAGCGCCCTGGTGAGCTCGACGAAGAACAGCCCCTTGCCGGGATACTCCGTCTCCGCGCCCGCAAGAACTTCCGTCTCCGCTGAAGCAGTGTCAAAAGGTGTTGTGTGCGTTTCTGTGAGCACCACGACTATGAGTGCGAGCCCTGCAAATGGCGCTACCAACACGGGATTCCCTACTAGGCCTGAGAACGCTGTCGCCCCCGACGCGATTATCATGGTGAAAATGCCCAGCGCGAGTGTAATCTCGTAGCACACCATGAGGATCATCTCCCTCATCGATGCCACTATGCTATATGGTGAGTCGCTTGACACCCCTGCAAGCACGTAGAACGCCGACCCAAGAATAGTCAGGTAAATCAGGAATATGAAGTCGTAGTTGAAGCCCACAAGCCCTATGGGCACGAACAGGAACATCGCGTAAGTCGCAATAAAATACAGGAGTGGCGCTGCCCTGAAGAACGGGTCGGCCTGCAGCGCGAAAGGCTTCTTGCCCCACAGCTTGTCCAGGTCATAGAAGGTCTGCAGTAGTGGTGGCCCCTGCCTGTTCTGCATCCGTGCCACTACTATCCTGTACGCGCCGTCAAGAATAATCGCGATGAAAGGCACTGCGAGGAACACGAGCCACTCAATCACAGAATTTCCTCCTGAACTCCGACTCTGTGAACCAGTTCTTTTTCCCCTTGTCAATCACCATGGTGCGCTCCATGCAGCCGATGCATGGGTCGAACGATGCCACTATGACTGGTGTGTCCCCAATCTCCGCACCAATAAGCATCTTTTCGAGTATCATTATGTTTGCGAGTGTCGGTGTCCTTATTTTCCCTCGCGTGACAATGTTATCCTCTATTTCATAGTAGTGGAAGTCCTCGCCTCTCGGCGCCTCAACGCGCCCGAACCCCTCGCCTGTTTTTATCGGTGGCCACTTCCATTTCTCCGCTGGCTTTGGCGGCAGTAGGCTCATGCACTGCTTGATAATGCTAATTGACTCCCCGAGCTCTGTGAGCCTGACTTTTGCCCGAGCGTAAGCGTCGCCGCCTTCCTCGAGTATCTCGTTGAACCGTATGTCATCATACGCCTCGTACGGGTCTATCTTCCGTATGTCACTCTTAACGCCAGACCCGCGTGCCATTGGCCCCACAAGCCCATAGGTAATCGCATCCTTCCTGCTTATCTTCCCGACTTTCTTGAACCTTGCGAGCACAACGCTGTTCTTTTCGAACTCCTTGATTAGCCCGGGCAGGTTCTCTTCCAGCTCAGCAATGTTCTTCCGCATGAGCTCTTCGCATCCCTTTGGCAAATCATATCGCACTGAGCCAAGCTTGTTGTAGTTGTGGTGCACCCTGCCGCCGGTAATCGCTTCCAGGATGTCGAGGACCCTTTCGCGCTCGCGCCAGAAGAGCATGAACATTGACTGGAACCCTATTTCATGCAAGCCGAACCCAGCCCACAGTATGTGTGAGTGGAGGCGCTCCAACTCCGCGACTATTGTCCTCAACAGCTTAACCCGTGTCGGTGCCTCCAGCCCAAGTATGCCTTCCATCGCCCTCGTGCACGCGCTTGAGTGTGCGTAGCTGCATATTCCGCACACCCTTTCTGCAACGTACAGCACTTTTTGCACGTCTTTGCCCTCGAATATCTTTTCGACCCCGCGGTGCACGTATCCGAACCGCATCTTAACTCCGGTAATATAATTCCCGTCCAATTCCAGTGCGAGGTTTATGGGCTCCTTCAATGAGGGGTGCTGCGGCCCGAAGGGCATGGTGTAGTCATGCATCCTTCTTCACCTCCTTCCTGAATGGCGGTTTTCCTTCATAATTATCAGGCAGGAACACTGGCTCGTGCAGGTGCTTGTTCCCCTCGAACTCGACGCCGAACAGGTCGTGTGCCTCGCGCTCGAATATCTCGGCGCCGGGATACTCCTTAGTGATGGACTTTGTGATGGGCTTGTTTCGCTTGACCGTCCTCTTTTTTGTCACAATCTTTCCTTTGTCGTCGTAGTGGTATATGACATCGAAGTCCCCTTTGTCAACCACTGTTATTGATATAAGCCTCATTCAAGTCCCTCCAACAGCTTTGCGATTGCGTTTATGATGCTTTCTGGCCTCGGTGGGCATCCGGGCACATACATGTCCACTGGTATCACCTTATCAACCGGCCCCGCCATGTTCCACCCTTCGTGGAACGGCCCTCCGCTTATGCCGCAGGCCCCTATCGCGATAACGTACTTGTCTTTTGCCATTTGCCCGTACACACGCTTTAGCCTGTCCTTGTTCTGCATGTTCACAACCCCGCTTACCAGGAGTATATCGGCGTGCCTTGGGCTCTCGCGCAACACTATTCCCAGGCGTTCCACGTCATACCTTGGCGTCAGGCAGGCGAGTATCTCAAGGTCGCACCCGTTGCACGACGAGGCGTTGTAGTGTGATATCCACGGGGACCGCTTCACAGTGCCACCCCCGCGAGTATGGCTCCGACAACCACCACGCCCAGCGCAAGGAACAGCCTCTTTTCGTCGAAGAACCTGTCAAACCTCTTTGGCACGATGGCTTCATTGTCAAGGCATTCGCCGCACTGGTATATGTCTATGCATGTTTTCATGCGAACACCCCCGTCAGCAGCAGCCATTGTATTTGCGGCATAATGCCTAGCAGTATCACTATGCCTGCGAGGACGGCGTTGACCGCGGTCATTATGCGCGGCGCCTTCTCTTTTCTTCCTTCCCCTACAAGCAGCACGAACACCAACTTGTAATACATGATGAACAGCAGCAGTGCCGCGAATATCCCGAGTACCGCTATTCCTGGGTTAACGGTAAACGCCGCGGTGAACAGCGCCCATTCAGAAACAAAAATATTAAACCCAGGCAGCCCCGCCAAAGATAGGCACGCGATTGCGCAGAACGCGTCGTTCCACCTTGATGTGGTCTGTGACCCCGCGAGCTCGCTGATGAATTTCTTGTTGTACGCGAACACACCCAATGACAGGAACAGCAGCAGCCCGGCAAACGTATAGTTGAACACCTGCACGGTTCCCAATGTCCCCAAATGCCCGACCATCTTTGCTACACTGAGGTCAAGCACGACAAATGTTATTTGTATAACGTTGCTTATCACGAGGAACCTGCGCAGGTTGTTTTCCTTTATTCCGAACACGGCTAGTGCGCATATTGCTACTGCGGCAACAAGCGCTATTGCGTATGTGTTGAACTCACCGAGCGTGAAAAGCTTCAGGAAGAGATAGGAAAGCCCCACTGCCGAGAACATTGACAGCGTAACAAAGTTGGGGAACGTCAGTCCCTTGAACGACTTCACAGGTATGGCTGTTACCGCTAGAAACGCTATGAACAGCGCCGCCACTGGCCAGTGATCAAGGTATAGTATGGATAACAATTGCATCGCGAGTATTATCATGAGGCTTTGCGATGCACCCTTATGGTCCGCCCTGTATGCGTACGAGTAGATTGCGGTTGCGATGCTGACAATCGCTATCAGCACCATGAACAGGGCTTCAGCCATGGTGAAACCAAAGGAAACGGGGTATTTATGGCTTTCCTACCACGTAACCCTTACGTCGTCTGAGCGCCAGAACTGGTTGATGTCCCCAGCCTCATCCCTGCCAGCATCATGCATCAGCTGGCCGCTTAGCGCTATCATGAACCCGTTGTCCGCATTGTATTCCTTCGGTGGCACGCTGAAGCTGGCTTCATGCACCTTTGCCATCCCCCTCATCATTTCCACCAGCCGTGCGTTCTGCGCCACGCCACCCACAAGAAGCACCTCTTTTTTCTTGGTGTGCGCGAGCGCCCTTTCCGTGACTTCAACAAGCATGCCGAACAAGTGCTCCTGGAACGAGTAGCACAGGTCCCTGTCATCCACGCTGCCAGCAAGCTTTTTCGCTGCAGTCAGTATCCCCGAAAACACGAGGTCCATGCCCTTCACGCTGTACGGCAATTCAATAAACTCCTTGCCTTCGCGCGCCAGCTTTTCGACCTTTGGCCCTGCGGGGAACTCCATTCCCAGCTCCCTTCCAAACGCGTCCAGTGCATTTCCCAAGCCAATGTCAAGTGTCTCTCCATAAACGCGATATTTCTCGTCCTTTAGGCCGAGCACCTGCGTGTTCGCCCCGCTGACATACACAACCAGTGGGTCTTCCAAGTCACAGGCCCACTTGCCCACATCTATGTGTGCGATGCAGTGGTTCACACCTATCAGTGGCTTGTCATAATAGTGCGCGATTGTCCGCGCGAGCCCTGCGCCCACCCGCAAACACGGCCCTAGCCCCGGCCCTTGCGCAAATGCAACGCAGTCAATGTCAGAAATAGCCTTGCCCGATTTTTCCAAGGCAGTGCGCACTACTCCATGCGCCCTGCTTGTCATGAATTGAGATGCCTCGCGCGGGTGTATCCCGCCTATGGTCGTGTACATTTCCTTTTCATTCGCGAGGCATTCGTTATCGAAAACTCCAACCCCTATCGTGTGGGCTGTTGATTCGAATCCAAGGCAAGTCATTGCTTCATCTTCGTGTAGCCACACCTGCCACATGTCTCGCGGTCCTTGTGCTGTGCCATAAAGACACTTGGTCCGCATTTGGGGCATGGTGTTCGCTTGCGTTCACCTTTATCGTAGAGATCGCTTTTCTTTACTCGTGTTCGCTTCCTCGGCGCTTTCTTTCCTTTCTTATCCTTACCCATCTATCTCACTCCTTTTTCTCCTCTGCGGGAGCGTCTTCTGCTGGTTTTTCTTCAGCAGGAGCCTCTTCCTTTGGTTTTTCAGCAGGCGCATCCTCCTTCTTCTCCTCGGCAGGAGCGTTTTCTTTCTTCTCTTCTGCTGGCTTCGCTGCAGCCTTCTTGGTTTCGGACTTTTGGTCCCTTTCCATTTTGTAGGCTGGCTCAACTAGCTTCAGTGCCTTTTCTGATTCGTAGACTTTCACGAAAGCACTTGCAGCCTTCTTCCCGAAGGGCTGGTCTATCCTGTCCACGACCACTAGGCTTTCGTTGATGCCTTTCTTTGCGGCCACGCTTTTGATAATCTGCTTTCGTGACGGTGTCTCCGCGTCGAACTCGAGCTCGCAAAAGAGTTCGGTCCTGTGAAGCGGGCGGTTCACGATCTCTTCCTTTATGTTCACGTTCATTCTAAATCTCCTCCATGTTTGAGATGGTCTCACTGGTTCTTTTCTTGGTGTCTTCTGTGATTGTTATTTCGACTATGCCTTTGTTGGGCTGTCCATAGTACACGATTGTGCCGAGGGGTGCGTTTTCTATCACGGGCAGCACGAGGAGGTCTTCCTCGCCCTCAACCTCTATTTTTATACGCTCGTTTCCTTGTAGCGCTTCCTTCACGGCATTAATGGCTTCATCACTGAGTGTCCCCGCATCGTTTTTTACCTTCACTGTCTTTACGTCGTAAGCGTCTATCACATCGCTCACTTCTTTTGGTGCGGGCGCTCGCTTGATGCGCCTGTCGTAGATGACCACTCTTGGCTCTGCGCCGTTGGCTATTGCTTTCGAGGAACACTGGTCCCCAACGGTTATGGCGTTGCCTCTTATTTCTTGTACTATTGGCCCGAAGGGCTCTTTGAGCCCTGCCCTTTGCTCTAGCCGAAGTTTTTTCACTTGCTCAGCCTCAGTGCGTACTTTCCGGGCAGTGATATGCCCATGTTGTTCGCTATTTCTGATTCCTGCGGGTTGAATATTATGACAGCGCCTTTCCAGCTGGTCGTGAGGTTGGTTCCCCCGCAGCCCGGGCAGACGTTGCCTTTCTCGATAACACGCTTGCATTCCTTGCATGCCTTGTCACCCATTTTTATTCGCCTCCCTTCTTGCCTTTAACCACCTTGGGCTTCTTGTCTTCTTCTATCCATTCCATCTTGCCCAAGCCCGGTTGCCTCATGGTAAGCCCGATTTTGCTGTCTGTGATGTTGTTCTTCATGGACAGCGTGACGACACGGGCTCTCACAGCGTCTCCTTCCTTGAGCACTTTGCCTGAATCCTTGCCTGTGAGTGTTCCGGTCTTCTCGTTGTAGGATATGAAGTCGTCCGTCACTTGTGATACGTGCACCAAGCCATCGATCGGCCCAATTTTGATGAAGGCGCCGAACTGGGCGATTTCACCCACTTTGCCTACAATGGTCTCGTGCAAGCGCGGCTGGAACACGAGGGCCTCGAATTCGAGGTTGTGATAGCTCGCGCCGTCACCTGGAATTATTCTTCCGCCGCTGATGTTCTTGACGCCTGTGATAGCCAAAATAACCCCCAAGTCAGCGTCAATCTTGTTTTCGTACTGCTGGCGCAGCACTGTTAACACGGATTCGTCTATCTTCATCCCGAAGTTCTTCGGGGGAACACGGACGGTGTCCATTATGGAAACGAGTCTGTACATTCATTCTCCTCCTTTAATATACCCTTCAAGCGCAAGGGTTTGCTTCTTGCGCATGCGTATTACTGGCGCACCTATTTCCTTTAGGCGCTGGATGAGCATAACATCATTCGTTGCTACGGCTGCTTTGTTCTCGCGAGCGTAGTCGACTATTGCGTCGTCCACATGCCCGCGTGATTCCTTAACATCCACGCCGTTCTTTTCAACGAATAGCATCCCTGTTTTGCCTCCTTTTATGTTTTCGAGTTCGCGCAATGACCCAGAGAGCACAACAAACTTTGCTCCAGGCACCAGCTGCTTGATCTCGCCAACAATATCTATCTTGAATTGGGTGGGAACCAAGAGGAAGTTGGTGTCTAACACAACTTCATTGGATTGTGCCATATCCCACTAGCCTCCACCTGTTGTTTATCCTCCGGCTTATCGCTGCTTTCCACCCTTTGTCAGCACATATCGGCCTTTTGAGCTTTAGCTTGAATGGCTTCATCCCCTGCATGAATCCGATTGTGGTTGCAGTCCCTACGTTTATGACCAGGGGCTCATTCTGCTTAATCGGCTCTGGCTTCTCGACACCTATAACCCTATCCATAAGGGTCACATCGAGTTCCAGCTCATCCCATACTGGCGGCAAATCTCCTTCCTTGCCAGCGATATTGCCTACAAGCTTATCTGTCTTCGTGAGCGTTGGGTCGAGCTTTGTTGCGACACCTATCAGGCCACCGGGCCCGGCCTCGTCAACTTTCGTCCCCACGGTGTTTAGGCCAATGACTTCCGTCACTATGGGCGCCCATTCATCGTCCTTGTTTATGCCGGGGCGTATTTCAATCTTGTCACCGATGGAGATTTTGCCTTGTATCAGGCTTCCGCCTACAACCCCGCCCGTGAGCTTTCCTAGCTCTGTGCCGGGCTTGTTCACGTCAAAGCTTCTTGCGATCATCATTCTTGCGGGCTTGGTGTAGTCCCGTTTGGGTGTTGGGATGTATTCCTCTATCGCCGCGCACAGTGCGTTCAGGTTAATTCCATAGTGTGCTGCGATGGGTACAATCGGGGCGTTTTCCGCTATGCTGCCTTTGGTGAACTCGCGTATCTGCTCATGGTTCTTTTCGGCTTCTTCCCTGCTCACTAAATCCACTTTGTTTTGCACGATGATGATGTTTTTTATTCCCATCATCCCGAGTGCCATCAAGTGCTCTTCTGTCTGTGGCTGTGGGCACGGCTCGTTTGCGGCTATGATGAGCATAGCCCCGTCCATTATCGCCGACCCTGAAATCATCACTGCCATTAGGGTTTCGTGTCCCGGCGCATCCACGAACGCTATTGTGCGCTTCGCTTTTGTCTTTTTCCCGCACTTCGGGCACTTTTCCTCAACAGTGGTTTCTCCACACTCACAATACCGTATAACAGTATCAGCGTAACCCAAACGGATGGTGATACCTCGCTTGAGCTCTTCCGAGTGCGTGTCTGTCCACTTTCCTGTAAGTGCCTTGGTGATCGTTGTCTTGCCGTGATCCACGTGGCCCACAAGCCCGATGTTAACCTCTGCCTGCTTGCTCACTTTTTGGCCTCCTTGTACTCTTTGATGGACTTTTCAATAGCTTTTTCGGCTTTTTTTATGCCTTCCCACCTTATGAACTTGGTGAACTTGCGCTTCTCAAGCCGTTTGTACTCCAAGAGAAACTCTTGTATCTCTTTTCGCACGTGCAGCTCGATGTCACCAATGCTCTTGAGCTTCTTGAAGCGTGGGTCGACGCTGTTCGTCGGGACGGCGATTATCTTGTCGTCCACTCCCTTGTCATCCTCCATTCTAAGGATACCTATAGGCTTTGCTTGCACTACACATCCCGTGAAAGTGGGGTGTGTGACGAGCAGGACAATATCCAGGGCATCTCCGTCTCCAGCCAGGGTTTGGGGCAGGAAGCCGTATTCGAAGGGGTAGTAGACAGCTGAGTATAGCGCCCGGTCGAGCCGGAAAAACCCATCAGCGTGGTACTCTATCTTGTTCACACTGCCTGAAGGTATTTCCACTACGACATTAAGCGCTCCCCGGTACTTTGGGGGTAGGTCTGTGTATAGGTTGACCACTCAGCTTCACTCCTTCTTCTCTTCTTTCGGCTTCTCCTCAGTCTTTTCTTCCTTTGGCTTTTCTTCAGCCTTTGGCTTCTCTTCCTTCTTTTCTTCAGCCTTCGGCTTGTCTTCTACTTTGCCCAAAATCTTGTCGAGTCCGTCCTTGCCTGTCTTGACAACCTTGAAGTTGATTTGCGCTATTTCTTCTGAAACAGTGTTTCCGCGCACACTCTTCCTCTTGCGGATGCCTCTTTCCTTTGGCTTGTAGCCAGTACCGCCTGTGAGGAGAAGCTTCTTTCTGTTTGTGCCGTGCATGTCTGCCCGCATAGGGAACCCTTGCTTGTCGGACCCACCGGTTATAACAAGCTCGTAGCCTGTCATCCCGATAGTGTCCCCTTTCACGGTTTCCTTCAGCTTCTTCCCATAGAGCGTCTTGGCTTGTGTAGCCTCCAGCTCCTTTTGGTAGGACTTCCCGTTTTCGGGGTTGGATATAACTATTTTCATCTAGATCCACTCCATTATCATATTGATAGCTTTTGTTCTCTTTTGATCATTTTGATCTCTTGAAGGAGTTCCTTGTGCTCAACAACCTCTTTGTCAAGCTTGGGTATCTCCTTTAGTGGGATGTTTGTAAAAAGGGTGTCGCCTTCGTTCACTTGGCGCCCTATCATGATGCCGCTTATGCTGATGGCGACTTGCTCCCCTTGCTCAGCCTTGCTGACTGACTTGTTATCCTTCTGTATGCTCTTTATCTTCCCGCAGCGCTTGCCTTTTTCATTCATGAGCGGGCAGGGTACTTTGAGTATGCCGTCGATGATTTCCACTCCCACAACAGCGGGATTGCTTTGCCTGAACACAAAGCCAGGCAGCACTTTTATTTTAGCAGGGTAAAGCGAGCTCTTGAGCAGCTCCTCCTTCTCGCGCTCCCTCTCCTTGACAGACCATTCCTTGTACTCATCAATCAACCGGTAAATTATCTTGGTTTCGAACACCTTGACGCCGGCATCTTCAGCTTCTCCTCTGGCCTCTTCAAGCACATTGGTGTTGAAAGCGAACACGACACCGAACAATGATCCCCTGTCCCGTATGGTCTCGGCCTCAATGATGTCCTTGCGCGTGACGTTTCCCACGCTCGCGCTCTTAATCGGTATGCTCTCCTTGCACAGCAGCTGTGCAATGGCTTCCAAAGAGCCTATTGAATCGGTCTTCAGCACAACTCCTTGGATGTCCTTGCTGATGCTGGTTTCCTGCAGCTCTTTGGCAAGTGCCTCGCACGCCTGTGTCTCCTCGTCAGCGCAAGTAACAACGTAAACGCTGCTTCCTGCAATTGCCTTGTCGAGGTTCGGCGCGTTAATCTTAACCCCTGCACTCGCACACACCTCTTCTACATGCGTGAACTTCTTCTTGGGGTCCCTTATCTCCTGCAGTGCCTTGGGCTGCAGCAGCGCGCGCACCTTGGTGACAATGTTGCCGTCTTTCCCGCCAACAACAATGCAGTCGCCCACTTTTATGCTGCCCGCGTAAATGATTGTGTCAATAGTTGTCCCTAATCCCTGGACTTCCTTGACCTCGAGCACGGTCCCTTTTCCCGGGCCGTTGGCGGTTTCCAACTGCTTTTCCATGAACTTTTGCGTCAGCCCCGCGATGAACATTAACAATTCAGGAACGCCTTCCCCTGTTTTGCCTGAGGTCGGCACGATGACTATCTGTTTCGTGAAGTCATCAACCCGGTCAAACCTCTCGCAGTTGAACCCTTGCTTGAACAGCTCTCCGATGAGCATGTATATTTTTTTGTCGAGGTCCTTTTGCACGTTCTCGTGCTGCTTCGTGAAGGTGTCCTTGAAGCACTCGCCTTCTGTTGGCTGCCACCCGTAAATCATGTCTATTTTATTGGCGGCAACGATGAACGGCACTTTGTGCATCTTGAGTATCTCAAGGCTTTCTGTGGTCTGTGGCTGTATTCCTTCGTTGATGTCAACGAGCAGCACCGCTAAATCAGCAATGCTCCCACCCCTCTTCCTGAGGTTGGTGAACGCTTCGTGGCCGGGCGTGTCAATAAATAGCATCCCCGGAATCGTGAGCTTAATCCCCATTTTTTCAAGCAAGTCCCCACAAACCCCTGTAATGGTATCCTTTGGCACAACCGTCGCGCCTATCTCCTGCGTTATCCCGCCTGCTTCCCCTGAAGCGATAGCGGTGGACCTAATCTTGTCAAGCAACGTCGTCTTTACGTCTGCTGAAACTGGTCGCTTCAACAGGTTCCGTGATCGACGTGTGCCAAAATAGCAATTATGGGTTGCCTAATCGTGTTTATCACCAGTCAAGATTTCAGTTACTCCTCAGCGGCGTTCATGGGAACTTAATCATCCCTGCCCCGAGGACTGTGCTTCTATTCTAAATTGAGCCCTTTATAAAGGTTTTCGTAGAATTCCAGGGCTTTCTGGCCCTTTGGCGTCAGCTCATGGATGACAGCCTTGCCGTTCTTTCCCGCCTTTGCTAGGTATCCTTGGCTGCAGTACTTGGCGAACGTGGCTGTCGCAGTTACTATCGAGATGCCCAGCGCGTCCCTCGCCTTTGGCGTTGTGGCTGCCCCTTCGCCCACGGCTTTCAGGTACTTGTGGATAGTGGACTTATTGGCCTTGAGGAACCCACTTGTTAGGCGCTGCTTTCTCTTCTCGTGGACGACTCCGTTGTTCCGAATCACCCTCTTGAAGTTTTCGTAGCCCATAATCTGTGCCTCCCACTTGCCTTTCTTTCCTGGAACGAAATAAGGGGTATTCGTAGTCAACCCAATCCTCTCACAGACTGCCTGAAACAGCCGCATGTTTTCTTCGTTCTCTGTTGTGAATGTAATCGCTTTCACTATGCCGTTCGGCTTCATAGTCACCCCTAAATCCCCCCTTGACAATCCCCTGAAGAACTCCCAGCAGTACTCCTCCTTATCGAACATCTTCTCTTCCGCTTGCTCCATGATGTGGTGGAACACTTCCGCTAGCGTTGAATTGTAAATTAAGAGAAGGCACACGCCGTTTTCTGCGGCAACAGTCCTATTCTCACATACTCTGATGTTTTTGGGCTTCAGCCCTGCTCCCACCCACCATAATCTGAGCCCGCTGACAGTCTCTTCATCGCTCTTCGGGAACAATATCTGCGCACCCCATTCAGCTTTCCTTATTCCAAGCAGCGCTTCGCAGGCTTCAATGAACCACTTTATCTCGCTTATCTCAGCGTTGGCAAACGATAGCCTATCTCGATGTTTTGTTTTCTTTCTTGCTTTGAACCCTTCGCACAGGAATGCACCGTACAGCTCAAAGAGGCTGTACCCTCCCTTCTCAAGCGGAATCGTGTTTGGTAGCGCATATGGCTTGCACCCTTTTGTGTAGATCCAGCATAGGACTTCCTCACCCACTTTGAAAGTGTATAATGGGTACTCTCGTATAGTTTGTGGGGGCAGCCCGAGTAGCCCTTCCTCGCTCTCGCATACAATATTGAATTCAACCGTTTGTTTGTTTTCATACTCCTGCGCTATCCTGTCAGGGATGTTGAAGCAATACGTGAAGCTTCCTCTGCCGTTCCTCAGCTTTCGCACGACTGCCGGAAATCTCTCTCTTCGAGGCGTTTCCAGAAACACCGCTTTCCCATCATACTCTTCCAAATACTCTCTTTTGCTGGTGGCCAGATAGGATGCACTACCCTTCCCTTTGCTTGCCTTGTAGACAGTCGCAGGAATGCTCATATCACTTTCCTCCTACTGCAACAGCACATAACCTATTTTCGTGTACATCCTGCCGAGGCTCCCACGTGCCGTTGAACCCGCACAGCTCATATGGCATTACAGCACCTATTGGCTTGTTTTGTTTTATGCATATGCCCTCATCCAAGTGTTGGCATAGCCTACATGTTTTGATATTCATTTTTCAGGACCTCCGTAGCGATTTTTACGGAGCGCTTTTGTAGCCTTTCGGCTCTTAGGATTTTAGCCACAGGCTAAAATTCATAAGAAAGCCGAAATGGCGGAAGAAAAAGCGATGTAAAATCGCGAGGGGGTGGTTTCAAGTATGCCCGAGGCTCCATTGTTTTAAGTCCCCCCGGCCATTACGTCACGGCCGGATCCCAAGGTTCGTCGGGTCCCTCATTCGAGGGCGTTCATTATCTTTTCAACAACTATTTCTGGTGGAATGTCTGCTTGGTTGCATTCGATGTCGGCGACAATCCCTTTCTTTTTGTAGTAGTCAATGAGCGGTTCTGTTTTCTCGCGGTACACCTTGAGCCTGTCTTTCAGGACTTCGATAGTGTCGTCCGCGCGGTGGTAGAGTTCCCCACCACAGTCGTCACACACACCTTCCTGCTTCGGAGGCAGAGTATTAACATTGTATATCTTTCCGCATTTCTTGCAGCTCCTTCTGCCTGACAAGCGGTATATCACGACTTCGTCGGGCACAACGAGGTTGATAATCTTATCAATGCTTGCCATGCCTTCGAGCGCGTCTGCCTGCACAATGTTTCTTGGATAACCATCGAGTATGAATCCTTTTTCTGCGTCAGGTTGTGCGATGCGATCTTGGAGGAGCTCAATTACTATGTTGTCTGGGATGAGCTGTCCAGCCTCAACATACGGCTTGGCTTCCTTGCCGTGCTCTGTCTCCTTCTTTATCTCTTCTCGGATGAGTTCACCCGTACTAATCTGTGGCACGCCAATCTTCGGCCCAACGCGCTGTGCGTAAGTCCCTTTGCCCGAGGCGGGTGGCCCCAAGAATATGAGCTTCATTCCTTGCTCTCCTCTTTGGGGGCCTCTGCCGGCTTCTTCGGCGCCTTTGCCTTGTCTTCCTTGCGCTTCTTCTTGTCCGCCTTTATTGCGGTCTTCTTCACTACACGCGCATCGTGCCTTTCCTTCTTGGTCGTCTTCTTCTTGGTGACGCGGACGTGCTTCTTCTCGACCTTTTCCTTGCCGTGTAGCTTGATTTTCTTCTCTTCAATGTAGCGCTGCGTCCACTTGACCTTTTGTGGCTTGCGCTTCAGCACGAGCTGGTTCTTCTCGCACTTCTTGGAGCAAAATGTGTGGACAGACCCGTCACGCAGGCTGAACAGTATTCCCGTTCCTTGGGCTATGTTCCTTCCGCAAAAGCTGCACTTCATTTCCCTCTACCCCTTGCGTGAATGGACTTGGCTTCGGTCTTGGTGTCCATCAGTATAAGGATGTCACCGACCTTGATTGGACCCTTGACGTTGCGCCTCATGACGCGCCCTTTGTCGCGGCCGTCCAGCACTTTGGTCATGACTTGGTGTATCTCTCCGTACACTCCGGTCTTGCCGATTATCTCCATAACCTCTGCTGGAACACCATCGTTGTCTACCATGAGCCACACCTCACTTCTTGAGCTCAGCAACCTTCTTCGAGATGTTCTCGATGAGGTCCTTTGCGTCTCCGCCCTCAATGATTGCGAGCGCGCTTGTCGGCACGCCAATCCCTGCTGCGTTGCCCAGGTCCGCCTTGGTGGGGACGTAGGTGTACGCAATGCTCTTCTCGTCACAGAGGATGGGCAGGTGCATTATAATTTCTTCGGGCTGCACGTCGCCGGCGATGATGACGAGCTTTGCTTTCTCGCGCTCGATGGCCTTGGTGGCCTCGTTAACGCCCTTCCTAATCTTTCCGGTGTTGCTTGCTATCTCGATGGCTTCGTAAGTCTGGTCTAAAATCTCTTTAGGTACTTCGAATTTTGACATTTGGATTCACCTTCTTTATTTCACAGGCCCGCCGGGGCCTCGGTAAAGTCATTGGTGCTAATGAAAATTAGCGTCTCAATTGGGTGTAGAACCCTTTATAAAGGTTTTGCCCTAGAGCCCGTTGCCTAAGCCCCCGCCTTTGACCACGACAGCCTTCTTGAAGCTTTGGTACGCGCGTATTGAGTAGTATATCACCATTAGCATGAGGGTGCTCGTAATCCATGGGATGATGTCTATCCATGTTGGCTCCACGTATAGCGTGAGGTTGATTATTGCCCCGAGGGATATCGCCAGCCCGAGTGCCACTTCCAGGTGCCATATCGCCTGGATTATCTGCCCCCTGATGATCGGCTTGGCCAGCCTGAGCCCAATGGAGACCAGGAACATCGCTATGACGAACCCTGCCATGCTTAGTATGAACTGAAACATCAGTATTATGTCACTCATTTTTTCTTCCCCTTGTAGCCTTCGGCGGTGATGAATCCGCGCAATTGCAGGTACGCCAGCCCAACTATCACGAACATGAGCAGGCCGGGCAGGGCCAGCAGCGCGCCCCTGACAAACTCGTTTGCTACGAGCGATGGCGCGTACGACGTGAGCACATTATCCCCAATCAATCCCACAATGCCTACCGCGTACCCAATAAGCAATAGTGATATGGATTTCATCAGCGGCGACTTCCTTAGGTATATCACCGACCTCAAGCTGAGCAACACCAAGAACAGTGTCGCTAGCGAGAATGCTACTGTCATAACCGAAAAAGTGTTTAATGTCATGTGCTTTTCACCATCTTTATCCCTTGATTTAGCTTGTCGTAAACGAAATACGACCTGTCAAACTGTTCTCCCGTGAACTTCTTCACCCTAACCACGGGGGTTACGCTCAACCCTTCTTCCCACAGCCTCATTTGTACCACCATATCACAAGCGTGTTCCACACTGACCATCGCTGATGGGTCCTGCATCCCTTCGTCAACAATAAGTATGCACGTGGTCTTGTTTGTCTTCAGTTCCGAAATAATTTGCAAGAGGAACTTGTACGCCTGCTGTGGCGTATGTAGCATGGATATGTCCGACATGATGTCTACAACCAGCCGCCCCCCCTTGTTCTTCTTTACATAGCTCTTTATTGCGTCTGCGACCGTGAACAGCTCGCCCACGTTGCACCGTATGTTGGCAGGCGCAAGTTTGCCTCCAGAGCACTCTATGAGTGTGACGTCCTTTGGGCACGTGTTTGCCTCATCCGAGAACGCGCCTATTTCGTTTGGGCCGTATCCCCTGTATGCCAGCGCCATGTTCTCGTCTTTTTTCCTGCCGCCCTTCAGGAAGCTGCATGCTATGTCGCGCTTTCCTATTCCTGGAGGGCCTTCCAACAGGAGCACCATCCCCTGTGGCACCCCTCCGCTAAGTAGCAGGTCAATCCCTTCGGATCCTGTTGATAGCCTCTTCTTGCTTGCCACTCCCCAAAAAAAGGCATTGGGGGTTTTTAACACTTACGCGTGCGTGAACACGAGGACGCCTTTCCCGTCAACTCGCGCGTAGCCAACCCGCTCTAGCTGCACTATCGTGCCTTTTTTCTGGTTAGCCAGTTCCCTCTCACAAACGCCAGTCATGTCCTTGCCTTTGGGCATCAGCACCCTGCATTCTACTGGGTCGCTGACCCACTGCACTTTCGGGTTCTTGCGCAGCTCTTTGCCGTCGTACTTCCATCCCTTGCCGTCGCGCACGATGTTGAACGCCCCTTTGAGCCTGAAGCCATCGCACACATCCTTTTTGGGCACGTAGAACTCTTGCTCTCCGCTGAAGAAGTATTCCCTTTCCCCCCGCTTGGGGTGGTCCGGATGCTTTAGCAGCCGCACCCTTGTCTCCGGAATCCCTTTCACAACTATTTTCTCGGGGTTGGGTGTGAAATAGAACCTGTTCGCGTTGGGCTCTATGAGCTTGCGGTTAATGGCCTCTAGGTTCTCCATGCTCGCGTTAACATCCTTTTGAGTTAATCCAAAATCAAGCCAGAACTCCCTTATTGCCTCGGCTTGGAACCCCCTTCTGCGCAATGCCCTCACTGTCGGCAGTCTCGGGTCATCCCACCCAGTGTACTTTCCCGCAGCAATATCCTTGCTCATCAGGCTCGTGCTGAGCTTCCCGAAGTCAAGTATGCCGACTCGCCCCCAGTAGAGCGTGGTGGGGTACTCCCACTCAAGGTACTTGTAAAGGTACTTCTGCCTCTCTGTGGAGTCCCTGAGGTCCTTTCCCCGAACAATGTGCGTGACCCCCTGCAAGTGGTCCTCTAATGCCCCTTCAAAGTCCAGCATCGGCCACACCACATACTTATCCCCTACAAGCGGGTGCGGTGTTTTGATAATGCGGAACGCAACCCAGTCCCGTATGGCCGGGTCCTTGTGCCCCATATCCGTCTTGACACGCAGCACTGCTTTGCCTTCATCATACTCCCCTTTGAGCATGGCGTCCCACCTTTTCTTGTTGTCCAGTTGCCCTCGGTCGCGGCACTTGCATGCCTTGCCTGTGGCCCTTTGCTTCCTGATTGCCTCGTGCGTGCACGTGCACACATAAACAACTCGCTTCGCTATGAGCTCGTCAACAGCCCTGTAATAGTACTCTATTCTCTCGCTCGCTTTCACGACTTTGTTCGGCGGGTAGCCCATCCACTCCATGTCCTCTAGGTACCAGTCGTACGCTTCCACTATGGGCGCTTTTTTCGCGGGATCCGTGTCGTCAAACCGGCAGATGTACTTGCCATTATATTTGCGGCAGTACTCCCCGTTTATCACAATCCCTCTTGCTGACCCCAGTGTCGGCGGCCCGTTTGGGTTCGGGGCGAATCGCATCACGACTTTGTCTCCAACGTCCGGCAGTGGCTTCAGCCTCTCTTTTTCCTCTATTTTCTTCTCAAACGCGTCTGGCCACAGCTCGAGCAGCTTCCTTCTTTTTTCCTCGTTTGTCCACGTGGAAATCTCCTTGAGCACGTCTTCCACTTCAGCAATAACCTCCTTGGCCTTGCTTCGCAGCGACGTGTCTTCCCCGAGCACTTTGCCGACAACAGTCTTGACATTAGCCTTTCCGTGCTCCACTTCGTTCTTCAGCGCGTGCTTGAGTATTATTTCCCGCATCGCCTAGAATTAGCCTGCAACCCTATATAATTGTGTGCGGCAAATCGCGCTCGGCGTACCACTTGTAGTTGACATCCCTCGCCTCACACCATTCTTTTAGCTCTCCGCTGACAACGAGGTTAGCGCCCCTGAGCTCCGCAACATTCCCTGAGCCCGTGAGAAACATGTACACCCGGAAGTCATCAATTACCTTCTGGAAGAACTTTTTCACTCCTTCGCGCCCGCCTTTCTTGTATGCCCTCAGCACTGGCAGCGCCATTCCGGCGCATTCCGCCCCCAGGCCAATGGCCTTGGCAACATCCAGTCCCGAGCGCACGCCACCGGTCGCTATGGTCGGCAGCACTGCGCGGCATTCCATAACACTGGCCGCCGTTGGGATGCCCCAGTCGTGGCTTATGCCGTGGTTGTTCTTCCGTATCTTGTCAACAAGAACCCAGCTCGTGCCGCCGAACCCGCCGACATCAATTGCCGCCACACCTGCCCGCCTTAGCTCGAGCGCGTTTTCCCTGCTCACTCCGTTCCCGACTTCCTTGGCAACAACCGGAACCTCACTTGCGAGCTTTGCGATGCTCTGTATGCACTGAGTAAAATCATAGTCCCCTTCGGGCTGCGCTGCTTCCTGCGCTGGGTTGATGTGCACGCACATGGCGTCCGCACCAATGTCCTTCATTGCCTTTTTCACTTTTTGCGTGGAGTACTGCGGCAGGTTGACCGCACCAATATTCCCCAGTATAAGTGTGTTCGGCGCGACATCACGAACATTGTATGTCTCAGTAGCGCCCGGGTCCTCGAGCATGGCCCTTTGCGACCCGACACCGAACCCTATGCCCAGCTCTTCAGCCACGGATGCCAGCGCGGTGTTAATGACTTTGGATTCTTTGACTCCGCCTGTAATCGCGGCGATTATAATTGGTGCCTTGAGCTTCTTGCCCAAGAACCGCGTGCCTGTATTGACTTGATTCAGGTCCTTTTGCGGCAGCGCATCATGCACTAATCGCACGTGCTTGAACCATGCGTCTCCATACTCGACATCCTGCTCTGCGCAGATGTCAAGGTGCTCCAGCTTCCGCTTCTTTGTCTGGCTCATTTTATTCCTTCCTTATGATTGTGCCGAAGCCATCCTGCCCCAAGAGTGCGTTCTTCACGTTATCGGGCTTGAGTGCGTTGATTATCTCGCTTTCAATCCCGTGCTCTGCGAGCTCCAGCATTGATTCCACTTTGTGCCTCATTCCGCCTGTAACATCAATTCCCGAGCTTTCAGCGAGGTACTTGCCCACCTCACCAATGTTGTTCGGCGTTATAACCGGTATCAATTCTGATTCCCCGTCGTTGTCCGGGTTCCCCGTAAACACACCATCAACACGGCCGCATACGAGTATCTTGGCAATGTGGTAACCTTTGAGTATCTCTCCAGCGTTTTTTGTCATGTAGTTGATTATCTCTTCTGTGCTCAGTATGCAGCACCCTTTCTCGAGATCCAGCCCCACATCCCCATACACAATCGGTAGCATCCCGTCGTCAAGCAGCATTTCGATGGGCTTCATGAACATGTTGTGTATGCGCCCGCCTTTTGCGATAGAGCACGCCGACAATTGTATGCTCATCGCGTTCTCTCCTGCATCTATGAACTCTCTCACTATTATCCTGTTGAGCCTTGATGCGGCGTCCTGAACCTTTGCTATTCCTTCGTAGCTCCTTTCGCTGGTGACTCCCTTGTGCACTGCGTATTCTTTTGCGGGAACGTGCGGGTAGCTTCCTCCGCCGTGCCCAACAATAATATTAAGCTTTTTTTCCTGCCTTGCTTCGTGTATCTCTTGCGCTAGCCTCTTGATTATGTCGACTCGTTCTGTGAACGGCTTTCCCTTTTCGGTTATGACGCTGCCGCCGAGTTTCATGATGACTAAAGGCTTACTCAATTTCTACATCTCCGTTGTCAATTCTTACTTTGTTACCATTCTTTATTTGGCTGATATCTATATTATCAACCATCGGAATATCACTTATGATTGCGCCCACTGCCACGATTGGCTCGCTTTCCTCGCATACCATCGCTGCTGGAGCCACGCCGTTCTTCTTCATTCTGTACAATGTATATGACCCAACAGTGCTTCCTTTCCCTGTTGGGAAAACGAGTATCTTGCCCTTAAGGCTTTGCCCCTCAAGCGGGTGGCCCTTTTCCTCCATCACGCCAGTATCCGGATTCACAGAGCCGTAGAAGCCCACTGGAGCAGTGGAAACGAGCGCTTCTCCCTCGGCTTTCCCTGCTTTCACAATGCGGCCCTTCATTCCCATCGCCCCTTGATAGCGGTTTCCACAACTTTATTCATGCTGCCGAAATGCACTTTCGCTGAGTTATTGAGATACCACGCGCCTTTTCCGCTGTTCGTTGCAATGCTCTGGAATCCCAGGTCCTTCAATGGCGCGACAACGGCGCACATGTCACTGAGTACTCTTCCATCTGCTTGCCTTATTGTGTCTACAAGCCCCCACCTCTCTGCTAGGGCCCTTGTCTGCTTTGCTGTGGTTACCCATAGTGGTATTTGCAGCTTCTTTCCCTTGACCATGTTAGCAATAGCTTGTATTTCATTGATGCTTGCATGCGGGCAACCCAGCCAGCAGAGATCCACTTTGTCCCCAGCAGTATTAAGCTTGTCCACTGCATCTTTTACTGATTCAATTGTTATTGTTTCAAGCCCTTCAGGGCTTGCTGCGCCTGTTCGTGCCTCTGGCGTTATGCCATCAACGTGGTAAATCGCTATGCCGCCCGAGGCAGCCATTGCTGCTCCCAGCGCTTTCAGATCCTCATTCGTTGGCTTGATGCCGGTGTAGTACGGTACGCCTTTGACTCTTTCTCCCACGACTTCCCCTAACGCTCCGAACTCCCAGAACTCTTTAACATCGCACTCCACTTTCACGATGTGTGTGGGCTTCCTTTTTTCATCCAAGTGGTAACCGAACTCGCCTGTCCTGCCGGTAATAGCTGCGGCGAGTGCTGATGGCCCACCTTCGCGGTTTGTCCGCGCGCCAATAGCACTATTGCAATAAGACACAGCGCTTGACTCCCCCCACGCAACATTGTCACCGAACTTTGGCACATTGCCTGTGAGATAAGGCGTACAGGAGCATGATGGTGGAATACCCATGCGCTCGAACGTTTGTGTCACCATCAGCTGCTTCTTCGCGAACTCTTCTGTGAAACCTAGCTCTTTCCAGTTGTCGAGGTCCATTCCCGCTGGATTAAGTGTGGTGGGCACCCGAACTCGTGTGCCCCTGTCAGCCCACTCGTTGAGGAACTCAAGCCCCGCTTCACCCAGGTTTTTGTAGGACACACCGGATACTTGCACACTGGTCACGGGTACCAAGCGCTTAGAATCGTATATCCTAGCGAGCGCTACAATGATTTCCATAGCTTTCTGCACGCCTTCCCCTTGCTCTCCGTCGAGCATTGCCTGCTCTTCTTTAGTAAGTTCCATAACTAGTCCTCGGAAAACTGAGTTAAAATCAGCCTCGTGAAATATAAAAGGTTCCCCACGTCAAATGCCGTCAGAACCGCCTTAGCCCTTAATGTAGTCATCTATGCTTATTTTGATTGTTCTGACTGGCTCGAACTCTTCTTTGGGCTTGTCACTTGGCATGGTTGCATCGACTCCAACTTTCCACGTCTTCTTCCTGTCCGTGCCTTCCTGGAAGTCGCTTGATGGGTCCACGGACGAGCCATTGCCCTCGAACATTTTGACGTCAATGCCTGCCTGCGTTCTGGTTGCTATAGCCCACTCTATCTCGTCCTGGCTGTAGAAGTCTATGTCGTCGTCGATTATGATGACGTGCTTCATGCTTGGGTGCCCCTTGAACGCTGCGTCAATGGCTTTCTTGCCGTCATCAGCATTCTTTTTCTTTATCTGTACTATGCCGTGCAGCCATCCACAGCCTCCGGGCGTCAGTCGAGCGTTAACACACTCGCATACCTCATTGACGGCATTGTAAATCGTCGGCTCGCGCGGCATTCCCATCATAAGCCTGTGCTCGTTCATTCCGGGCATGAGCACGTGCCAGAACGCATCCTTCCTTCTTGTGATTGTGTTGACAGTGAACACTGGCTCCATCCTTTCAGGCATGTCATACGTGCCGGTGATATCGCCAAAAGGCCCTTCCCTGTGTGTCCTCTTTGTTGTTATCTTCCCTTCGAGAACTACTTCACATTCACTGGGCACAACCAAGTCGTTCGTAACACACTTAGTGACAGTAATCGGGTTCAACGCATTGGCGACTTCTAGCTCATTCGTGTTAGGCGTTATCCTCGTTGCAGCCGCAAGTATTGTGGCGGGGTGCACGCCAATTGCCATTGACACATCCAGTTCCCCTCCAGCGCGGTCGAGGTACATGAGCAGGTCCCTGTGGCATATCCTCATAACAAACTCGTTTTTTACGCCATAGTACATGCACCTGTGTGGGCTCACGTTGATTCCGTACTCCGGGTCATTTGCTATGACCACGCCTGACGCGATATATGGTCCCCCATCGGGCTTGAAGTGTGTTAAAACCGGGTACTTGGTTAAGTCAACGTCCTTTTCCACTATTTCTTGGCATGGCGCGTTCTCTATGGTCTCAACCGGCTTCGGGCTTTTCATTGCGTCTGCCATCTTGAACAAGAGCTCTTTCTTCGTGATGTGCATTGACTTAGCGAGCAGGTCTCGCGAGCTCCCTGTGCCTCCAACTATTTTCATGGAATGCCCTTTCACGTTCTCGAACCGCACTGCATTGCCTTCGAGCGCTGCCATAACCGCAGCTACTTCCAGGTAGGGGTCAACCTCCGTCTCCACAATTTTAAGCTCCCCTTTTCCCTCAAGCTCTTGGACAAACTCCCTTAGGTTCATTCTTTCACATCCCACTTCTCGTATTTCTCGTGTTCCAACCCTATCAGCTCAAGCACTCTGCCAACAGTGTAGTCAGTGCACTCCTCAATCGTTTTTGGCTTATTATAGTACGGAACTAGCGGCAGCACGATGCTGCACCCGCCGCGCTTCGCGCGCACAAGGTTTTCTAGCTGTATTAGTGATAATGGCGTGTCCCTGGGGACAAGGATGGCCTTGCGCTCCATTTTCAGGTTAACGCCAACAGCCCTTGTTATCGCGTTGTTCTCAATGCCATTCGCGATGTGTGCGAGCGTGTTCATGCTGCAAGGTATAACTACCATCGCATCGAACTTGTATCCCCCGGAACAAATGCGCGTGTGTATGGCATCAACATCATAGTAGTGCTCACACATCCCTGTGATATCTCCTTGTGAGTAGTCTGTCTCGTACTCGCGCACTGTCTGTGCATTGGTGCTCACTACTAAGTGCCTTTCAACCCCCGCTTCCTTCAGCGCTTTTAGCAAACTTACTGCGAGTGGGAGCCCGCTGGCACCGGTTATAGCCACTAGGATTCGCATAATGCTCGTGCCTATTTCTGCACCGCCCCCTTTAAATGGTTCTCCCCGTGATTTGCCGTCATTTTGCGTTTTCGTAATGTTCCAGGAGCCTGTCCCCTAGCTTTTTGAGGAACGGGTGAAAATTGAATTCGCTGAACGCCTTTCTAACATCTTTTATGGTATGCGTGCTCCCGCCTTCTACATCCTTGATTGCTTCGAGCGCACTTTTCCTGCTCCCCGTAAGCCCTTCGAGGAAGGAGAGCATCTCCTTTGACTTGAGTGCTTCTTTTTCAAAAGTGAAGTGGGTGGCCACAATGCCGCTTGTTTTCCTGCCCTCGGTGACCTTGCCGTACGTTATGAGGTGGTGCAGCCCCTGAAAGAATGGGACGTATGTGTGAATCAAAACATCCTCTCTTGAGGGCGGGTTCTTTTTCTTTGCCTTGAGCCGGGGATACTTCTTGTGCATTTCGTTGAGTTCTTTGATATTTTCCTTGTAGTACTTTTCGAAGTCGTGCATGTCAAGGCCGTCTGTGAACTCACCTTCTGCGGTGATGTTGTCCTCGTGCAAGCTATCGTGTACGAGTCCCGCGTCAGCGAGCCGCCTCAGGTTTTCCCCCATTCTCTTGAACAGGAACGTGTTATACTCTGTTAGTGTCATGCCCTTTGCTTTCGCGTACTTCTGCCTCTCTTTCTTGTCAACTATTGTCGCGAGCCTGATGGGGCTTCTTACTGCCCTCAGCACTTGGCCGGGCATCAGCCTCTTTGTGTCAAATTCCATGTATACTTCGCCGCGCCCCCTTGTGCTGCCAACAATATACTTCACTTTCTTCCCTTTCTTTTTCGTTTCCTTAATCTCCT
>JAUVIW010000130.1 GCA_030592525.1 archaeon | reverse complement strand
GGTCAGTGCCTGCTTGCCTCAACAACGAGCTCGCAATAGCCGCCGTCATAGTAAAGGGTGTGAATAACAACAGGCGCACGGGGAGAATCATCCATAACAATAGTACCACACGCGGTCACGCGCGCCTTGAGGCCCAATTGCCGCGCCAGTGCACTGGCGTTGCCGAAGTCTTTTGTGCGCGCGAGCTCGGTCGCGAGGTCGCTTGCCTGCTTGTACAGCACCACGCTCGAGTAGTCCTCGGCAGGCACCTGCAGGAGTACTATTATAGATACTAGGGAGATTATGGCGGCGATAGCCTCAAGAGTGTAAACGAATCCGCGCAACCATATCACCAGAGCAGTTGGATTTGGGGTTGAGGAGGCACTCGTCCGAAGAAAGTATTAGGGACAATTGCTTGCGGGACTCATCGTGGGAGTCCGCCAGCGCGAAGGCGCGCTGCTTCAGCGCAGCCATGCCGATTGACAGCATGGCGAGGACCAGCATGAATGCTATTGCGGCGTCAATCAGGTGCACTTGCCCTCTGCGCAATCCCACCACCCCGAAAAGCCCTTGGCCTTGGTGCCGTTGGTCTCGCGGCCGAGGCCGTGGGCGTCGACAACGGCCTGCAAATCACTTTCGATAGTGGCGTCGATGCGCGGCACCGCCTGCACGAGCAGCGCGGATGCGGACATGATGAACAGCAGCGCCATCAGCGCTTCCAAGGTGCTCATATCTTCCGAATCGCCTCTATCAGCTCATCGCTCTTGTTGCCCAGCTCAGCAGAGCCCTTTTGCGCCGTCTCCGTGAGCTGGGTCACGAAAATGAGCGCGACCGCGAGCACTGCGGCGATGACGATGATGAGCTCGGCGCTAACCTGGCCCTTGTTGTCCATCATATCTTCTTCGCCTCCTTGAGCACCTTGCCAGCGTTCTTGTCCAGCAGCGCGTCCGCGTCATCAGCGGTCTTGTGCAGTGACTGCACCAGCATCAAGGCCACTGCGACGGCGGCTGCGAGGACGATAATCAGTTCTGCCGATACCTGTCCCTTGTTATCCATAAAAAATCCCCCCACGTTTACTATCCAACAATGTCATAAAACGCTTGTGGTTATGCATAAGGTATTTATGTGCGGGCGCAAGAAAGAGTGCCTGTGGACACGACTGAAGTCATGCACATCCTTGTGAGCGTTGTAACCATCTCAATAGCGTTCAGCGTGATGGGGCTCTACGCCGGAGGGCTTTTCGGGTTTGCGATGAGCTTCCCCGTCATCCTCCTGACTCTCGGCCTCGGGTTTGTCTTGCACGAGCTTGGGCACAAGTATGTTGCGCAGCACTACGGGTGCTGGGCTGTTTATCGTGCATGGCTGCCTGGATTGGCTTTGGCTGTGGGCATGGCGCTGATGAGCGGCGGGCGGCTCGTGTTCGCTGCGCCGGGAGCGGTGTACATCGGCGGCAAGCACATCTCGATGAAGGAGAACGGAATCATCAGCATCGCGGGGCCATTGGTAAACATAACTCTTGGGGTAATGTTCCTGTTCCTCGCCGCGTCGGGCGATGTTATTATCGCGACAGTGGGCGGCGTGGGTGCGGCTGTCAACTTCTTTTTGGCTTTTTTCAACATGATCCCGTTCCCGCCATTGGACGGGTCTAAGGTCATACAGTGGTCCATGCCTATTTGGCTTCTCACTATCGGGACGGCTGGCGCGTTTATGTTCCTTTTTTGAGAAGCTCTTTTACAAACTTCGTGATGTACCTTGCTGTTTCACGCGCGTTTTTCTTTCCCAATGCATCGAGCTTTATTACGTTTCTGTAACACCAAGGTGTGTCAGACCCATAAAATTCTTCAGTCTCTTTTGTGATGAACTTTGATTCTTTGGGTTTTATTCCGTTTCCAGCGACTTCAAAAGCAGTATCCTGCGGCAACATGGAGTGCTTTAAATCAAAATGGTTAATGGTAAGTATTGGTTTCTTGGAACCTGAAAGCCCCTTAATAACATCTTTATGGTCAGTTCTTCCAGTTAGCACAAAAAACGACTGATTGAAGCCCTCTCCGTCACTAGTGACAAAGTCCAGTGGTGAAGCATGTACATCAATATGGTGATCTGGCTTCAATATTTCTTGTATTGCACGCCCAACCATCTTCGCATCATACTTATCAGAGGGGATTAAGTTCTTTGAAACAAATTCAGCTAAGGCTAGTTTTCTTCCCGCATCTACAGGCCTATCTTCCTTGTCACGATATATGCGCCCTCTAATCATGCCCCAGCGATGCTCATCAAAAACACCGTTGAACTCAAAGAAACCGACATCCTTGTTGTTCTCGAGCTTTTTTCTTACAAGCATCCCAGCAAAGCGGCCAGGACCCTCACTTATGTGCATACCATACTGTATGATGATTTTTTTGTTTCCGAGCTTGACTAGCTGATTGAGGATATCCTTGTCGATATCGTTTTGTGGCTTGCCTAGCTTGGCTACGAAGCGCTTGCGTAGCTCTTTCTCTGGGAGTTTCTCAGGCATCAAATAAGCTTATGCGGCACAGCGTTTTTAAGCCTTAGCCATACATGCCAGCGTTGTCCTTGCCGGCATACTCCTTCTTGAACTCGCTGAACTTCTCGAAGTCCTGCTTCTTGAGCGATGG
>JAUVIW010000125.1 GCA_030592525.1 archaeon | reverse complement strand
GCATCACGTCCACCACTTCGTTCACGTCCTTGTACGCCCCTGGCGCCTCTTCCGCCAGCCCGGCTGTGGAGTGCCCGCGCACCTCGATTCCCCTTTGCACTAGTGACCTTCCGAGCTCGTCTCCGCGCCACTGCCTCTTTGCCTGCGACCTTGACATCAGCCTGCCAGCGCCATGGCACGCCGACCCGAACGTGTCCTCCATCCCCTTCTCAGTGCCCTTGAGTATGTAACTGCAAGTTCCCATTGTCCCCCCGATTAGGACGGGCTGCCCAGTAGTGCGATAGTGCTCTGGCACCTCTTCCCTGCCTGGCCCAAACGCGCGTGTCGCGCCCTTTCTGTGCACAACTAATTCCTTCCCGTTGTGCTTCTCGAGTTTACAAGTATTGTGCCCGACATCGTAAAGCGTTTTTATGTCATCCGCCGCAAGCCCAAAGACTTTTCCGAACACTCCGCGCACCAAATGCCCTAGGACATGCCTATTCGCGAACGCCGCATTAATCCCTGCCTTGACAGCAGAGAAGTATTGCTGCCCTTCGTCACTCTGGAACGGCGCGCCTACCAGCTCCCTGTCCAAAACAGGCAAGCCATACTTCTTCGTCGCCGTGTCCAGGAACTTCAGGTAATCAGTTCCTATCTGGTGCCCTAATGCACGTGACCCGCAGTGGAGTGACACAACCACTTTGCCTTTCTCTAGCCCGTATGCTTTTGCAGCTTCCTCGTCAAACACTTCGTCAACCGCTTGCACTTCAACATAATGGTTTCCCGAGCCAAGCGTGCCCACTTGCTTTAATTGCCTTTGTTTTGCCTTGTCACTGACAGCTTCCGGGTCCGCGCCTTCAACGCGGCCGTTCTCTTCAGTGAATTCCAGGTCCCTTTTGTTGCCGTAGCCTTTTTCAAGCGCGTATTCCGCGCCTTTCACTAGCACTTCATCTATTTCCTGCTTGCTCAATCTCAAATCCCCTGTCACTCCGAGCCCCGCGGGGATGTCGTGGAACAATGTGTCTGCGAGCTCCCGCTTCTTTTTTTCCACTTCCTCTATTGTGAGCGGCGTCGTGAGCGTCCGCACACCGCAGTTAATGTCAAACCCGACTCCCGCAAACGTGATGACTCCTTCCTGCGAGTCAAACGCACCCACGCCGCCAATCGGAAACCCGTATCCCGGGTGCACGTCGCTCATCGCTAGCGCATAGTCCTGTATCCCCGGCAGGGTGGCCACATTACCCAACTGCTTCAGCGCATTCCAGTCCTTGCTTAGGTCCCCCATTAAGTGGTCCACTATCTGCTGGTCTCCGTACACGCGCCCCGGCACGCGCATTTTTTCCTGCTTTGGCAGTTCCCAAATAAACTTTTCCACTTCCGTCATCTTGTAGTCCATTGTCACACGTCCAGTATGCACTGTATGCATTTTGTTTTTCCGTCTTCCCAGTGCTTGAGCCCTGCGTACGTTGCTGCCTTCACCTCGGTCTTAAGCCCCAGTTCGTTACTGAATGGCGACCCCGTCGTAACACACGTCAGTTGGTCGCCGTTAATCCTAACCTCAAAAGCCCCGTACATGGTCTCTTCCTTGTCTTTCAGGAACAATAGCTCGTTCAAGAACTCAACTAGCAGCGCATCAATGTCATCTGCCTGCACTTCGAGCTTTGTCTTGTTTTCCGTTCCCACTTTTTCTATGTCGCACATGTATGCGAACATGCCTTTCGCTGCCTCGGCGAATGCTTCTTCCCATGTGGCTCCCTTGCCCACTATTCCTATGTCTGCTTGGTGCTCAAAGAACTCGTACAGCTTGACTCACCTCGATGCGAGCAGTATTGTCGTTATCGTGCCCACGAGCACGATTGCGAGTATGAATATCATCAGCTCATCCATGGTTTCGGCGGTTTCCCCGTTTTCCGGCGGTGTTTCAAGCATGCGCAGCTGTATCGTGGTATCTTCGTGGCGGCACGTCGGGTGCTTGGGATCGGTGAACGAGAACTTCAGGGTACATCCATTCGGGCACTCTGTTGATGGGAACGTCCGTGTCCATGCCACTCCTTCAGTAACCCTTGCCGTCACCGGCGCAACTAGCCCCGTGATTAGTATGTCCATGTCCTTCGGCGCGTTCGCTACCTCGATAGTGAACTCTTGCCCGGGCACTATTGCGTTCGGCACAATTTGTATTGTGCTTGGTGGCAATTGCACGCACTTGCTTTTGACTTCGAGTGGCACTGTGAACATCGCGTTGCATGGGCTCGTCATGTTCAGCGTGACATAATATGTCCTGTGCTGCTGCGTGTTCGCCATCCCGTTAACAATGACAACGCCGTTCTGAAGCGGCTTTTCTTGCTTAGTAACTATCAGGTCTTCGTACGCCGTAACTGTCCCTGTTGGAGTGTCAAACTTCGCGCAGACATAGAACGCCTCACCTGCGTATATCTCGGCGTCCGTTATCTCAACGCCGTCCGCGCATGTGGGGTGCTGCCCCACCATGACATCAGTCATTTTCACGGAACAGGTCCCGTTCTGTGCCAAGGCTACTGCCATCAATACCAATAGCCCGAGAACTAGCTTACCTTGCATTAGCCTACTTTTAAGCCAGCGGTGTATTTAAGGATTGTTACAATGCCATTGCTTCTACGATGGTTCTACCATTGTTTGACAATGGTATTACCGTCGTTTCGACGACGGTAATAATGGCGCGGAGGGTGAGATTCGAACTCACGAGGGCCGAGGCCCACCGGCT
>JAUVIW010000069.1 GCA_030592525.1 archaeon | reverse complement strand
CCGCTGAACGACAACATAAGCATTCCAGTGATAGTCGGCGCGTTCCTCACGCTCGTCAGACTAGGGTAGCAGCCAGCCAGCACGAGCCGCCGACGAAGACAAGCAGCATTCCCAGTGCAATGGACACTGCGTCATGCCTAAGCACTTTGAAAGGCATGCTCGCGCGCTCGATGACCATGAACGGGGCCATGAATATAAACGCCGAGCCGAGGAGTATGAACGCGAGGGGCGCAACGAAGTGTGTGAGCGCAAAGGACGCCACGAAAATCACTGCGTAGAACAGCACTGCTTCGGTCGAGAGCTTGGTATAATTGCTTGCTTGCATAGCATAACACCTTTTATAGCCATAATGCGTAGTAGTTCATAATGCTTTCGTTCAACAGGGGCGCAATCTACAGCACGAACGGCCACAGGGTTGTTTTTGATCCAGAGCGCAAGATAAAGCACGGCTTGGCCATAATCAGCCACGCGCATTCGGACCACGCGCGGAAGCACTCCGTGACGAGCATCATGACGCCGGAGACGCAGGCCATCAGCGGGTTGGACGCAGTTACTGTGCCGTACGGCAAGCACTCTGTGGAAGGCATTGAGCTCGAGTTCACTGATGCAGGGCATGTGCTCGGGTCTGCGCAGACGCGGATTGATGACGTCGTGTACACCGGTGACTTCCGCATGGCTGACTCGCCGCTGTTCAAGGGCGCGCAGCCAATGGAATGCGACGACCTGATTATTGAGACGACGTTCGGCAGGCCCGAGTACGTGTTCCCGGACCCCGCGGAAGTGGGTGCTGAATTGGGGGAATGGGTGAAGAAGAACAGCGACGCCGGCCGCATCGTCGTGGTCGGCGGGTACGCGCTCGGCAAGAGCCAAGAGCTGACAAGGGCACTCAACGACTCAGGCATTGTGCCGGTAGTGCACCACAAGATTCACGCGATAAACGACATTTACTCAGAGCACGGGAAGAACCTCGGGGAATACGTGCACAGCGACTCCGAAGAGGGGCGGGAGATGATGCGCGATGCGTTCGTCGTGCAAATGCCACAGCACGCCGTGCGCGAGGACTTCCTCCACACGCTATCAGTACAAAACCACAGGCCAGTGGTCGCGTGCACCGCGACCGGGTGGGCCGGAACATTCTTCACCCGCGGAGTGCAGCGCACTTTTCCATTGTCTGACCATGCTGACTACAACCAGCTCATGGAGTACGTGGAGCAGGCGCAGCCGAAGCGCGTGCACACCATGCACGGGTTCGCAGCAGAGTTCGCGCGGCAGCTCCAGCGCAAGGGATGGGACGCGATGCCGATAAAGGGAAGGGAGAAAACGCTCCACCACTTCCTCTGAAAGCTTTTTATACCAGTACTGAGTCCTCTTCAGCCAAGGTGGTAGGATGACCGAATTCAAGGAACAGGCACACATCAAAAAAATACCCAAGCAGATACTGGTTTACGCCATTGAGGCAATCGGCGAGTCGCTCATAGAGGACGCGCGCCTCAATTACGGCCACGAGGCCGGGTTCAACGCCAGCATCACGGTCAAGGGGAAGGAAGGCGTCGTGATATACGACGTGCGCTTCGTGCCATACAGCTACACCTTCAAGTGGCTCGTTGCAGAGGAGGAGGACGGGCACCTGGTCACATTCATCGGCTCTGCTCCGGACAGGTGGTTCGAGTTCGTCACGCAGTCCCGCGAAAAGCTCCGCGGCCTCGTGGACACGCAGTGGGCAGCAATGCTGAACTTCGGCATCGGGTTCGTCACAGCGGACTATTACTCAAAGGCGAAGAGGACCCACGCGAAAAAGCACATTGCCAAGGCCAAAGGCAAGGTCGTGAAGCGCGGCAAGGCCGAGCACAAGAGAACCGAGCTCGAGAAATAAAACGCTTTTATTTGAGTGCAGACAGAAACCTTAGCTATGGGCATAAAGGCTTATCTCGCGCCAATGTGCGGTGTTACTGACATAGCGTACCGCAAGGTGTGCCGCGCACACGCCAAAGTCATCACTACGACGGAAATGGTTAGCGCGAGGGCTTTGGAACAGAACGTCCCCAGGCCACTAATGATTAAGGGTGAGGGGGTGCAGCTCGTCGGCAACGACCCGCGCGTCCTTGCCGAGGCTGCTAAGATGTTTCCTGAAGCGGGTTTCATTGAGCTCAACGCCGGGTGCCCGGTGCACAAGGTCGTCAAGAAGGGGCATGGCTCTAGGATGCTGCAGAAGCCCGAGCTAATGCGCGAGTGCGTTGACGCGATGATTGCCGCGACTGATGCGCCTGTCACGGTGAAAACAAGGCTCGGGTGGATGAAGAACACTGTCGCCGAAACAGCGAAGGCCTTGCGCGGGTCCGGCATCGAGCGCGTGGTAATGCATGCGCGCACAGCACAGCAGTCATATGGCGACGCGCCTGACATTGCAGCGCTGCGCGAAGCAGTCCAGCTGTTCGACTGCCCTGTCACTGCAAACGGCGGCATTGGCTCTTATGAGTCGGCGGCAAAAGTGCTTGAGAGTACTGGGTGCGAGGGCGTGATGGTCGGCCGCGCAGCAATCACGAACCCGTTCGTGTTCGAGGCCATTGAGCACAAAAAAGACTTTGAGCCCACGCGCGAGCAGTGCGCAGATTTCTTTGACGAGTACGCCTCGCTAGCCACAAGCATACCATTTGTTGAGGTGCGGATGCATGCCGCGTGGCTTTGCCACGGCTTCCGCTACGCCTCAAAAACACGTGACGCCATAGTCCATGCTGAGGACTTGGATAGCGTCCGCTCACTATTGAGGGAATAAGAAAGAAAGCGGGGCGGGGGGTCTGAGTTCGAGCGAAGCCGGAATATTTCTTTCCGCCTCTTTATACCCGGTTCGGTTGAAGGCAGTGCGAGGTTTTTCTCCTCCTTAATCACGCCGAAGCGCTTCCCGTTTCGTCGAAGCCTACTCAGGGAACCAGACCTAATGAGGGAACTCGAATTACTCCCCCCCTTGCTCCCGCACGGAAATCAAAGCCTTGGCGAAGCCGTTTCTTACGTTGCTTGCTTATCTGCTGGTTCGTAAGCCTACTATAGCAGACCAGGGATGCTCTCTCCGGGGGAACTAATTGCAACTGGGTCTGAGCTCGGGCAAGGAAAGTGTCTCTCAAACCTCTTTGAGCTTATTTCGGTATGCGAAGCAGGGACCTACTCTAATGCACCCAAGATGCTCCCCAGTTGCAAGTCATAAGATAGTCGGAACTCCTTTAAAATCGTTTCGGGCTCAGAGGCGTTGCACATAAAAATATATAAAATTTATGTGAAAGGAGGGGAGGTTATCTGCGCAAAATAATATGTTGGTTTAACTAAAACCGCGCAAAAATGAGATTTATGTCAAAAATGGCTATCCTATATATATAACTGACCGCGCAAAACAAAGATTTAAATAGTTCAAAATGCGCATATTACCCATGGCTTGGACAAAACCCGGAGATTACAGTAAATCCAAAGTAGACTGGGCTGGAGATACCCTCAGTAACAGGCCAACAGACCCAAAAAAGCACAATGAAGCTCTTGAGATATTAACTAATTGGCGGGCTATCCATAGCTACCCCCTACATGTGTTTAAACAACGATTAAAAAGAGTTTCAGAAAAAGTAGATGAAGATGCCTTAGTTGTCCAAAGGCTTAAAAGATTACCGTCTATTCTAAAAAAGTTACAGCGGAGATATCATGGAAATGAGCCCACCATGAAACTTTCGCAAATGCAGGATATTGCCGGGTGTAGGGCTGTTGTGTCCAATGTCAAATTAGCAAGACAGCTCTATAAAGAACATTATATTCATGGGGACTTGAAACACAAAAAAGTAAACGAAAAAGATTACATCAGCAGCCCAAAAGATGATGGTTATAGGAGTATCCATCTGATATACAGGTATAACACTGATAGAAAAGGAAAGAAAGAGTATAATGGGCTACTCGTTGAAGTTCAAATAAGGTCTAAATTGCAACACTTGTGGGCAACAGCCATTGAAACAGTGGATTTCTTTACAAGACAGGCAATTAAGTCCAATGAGGGCCAAAAGGAATGGATGGACTTTTTTAAATTAGTGAGTTCAGCATTTGCTTTAATGGAGAAAACACCCCCCGTTCCCAATACCCCAACAAATAAGCACGAATTATTTGCTAAAATTAAAGAAAAGGAAAAGGAGCTTAACGTCATTAGGATTATGAGCGGATGGACGCGAGCGATTAAAGTTTTCAGAGATGTAGATAGAGAGCATACCGGATTAAAATATTTTTTATTGGAAATGGATATTGCTGGAGAAAAACTTAACATAAGCGGTTATACAGAAGATCAAGCCGAAATAGCACTAGCTAATTACGCAAAAGCAGAAAAAAGGAATGAAGGTAAAAAAGAGTTTGATGTCGTTCTTGTTGGAGCAGATGCTTCAAAAGATTTGGAAAAAGCTTATCCGAATTATTTTGCAGACACCAAAGAATTCTTGGTTGATTTACAAAAGATATTAAATAAGGCCAAATAAGTTTTTGTGTAAAATCGCCCACTTATTGATGCCACTTATGTACAAAGCCGGGCTCAGGCAAAGATTGTCTCTTGGGCGTGGTTACACGGCAATTCCTGTACCCAGTCGGCTTCGAGGAACTCCTGGACAAACCACTCGAAATACTGCCTGTTCACGAACACGACGCCGTCGTGGACAACGAAGCGTGATGGCGTGCCGTGCACGCGGAGCTCGTAGTCCACTACCCCTGTGGGGATTACGCGGGCGTTGAGCCCGAAGGCGTGGGAGTACGCCTGCCCGAGGAGGCCTGAGCCAGTGCACTGCAAGTGCAAATTCCTTGCGTTTCTCGGGAACTCTACTGCGCCGTTGTGGAGCGTCATGCCGCTGTTCCAGAACTCAAGGGTCTTCGGCGTTGCCTGGGCCTTGTCCTCTATTGCGAGGGCGCCCCAGTGGCCTTTGCGCCACGCAAAGACGTCGACCTCGAAGGTGAGGCGGTCGCGTGGGAGGGCCTTGTTCTGCTGCAGCAGGGCTCTGGCTGGAGGGGATGGGTGGTCCTTTAGAAAATCAGTGATGCGGCGCTGCTTGAGCTCGTGGATGCATTGCATCCCATGCCTCTGCAGCACGCTTGCGAGTGCTAATTCCTCAATATGCCCCATTCACGTCCCTACCAAGAACTGATGGGAACTACGGGACAGCGATTTATAAAGGTTTCGTGAGGGAGCTTTAAATAGAGGCTGTG
>JAUVIW010000070.1 GCA_030592525.1 archaeon | reverse complement strand
TGGGTTAAGCTTATAAGTGAGTGTAAGGGTATTGTAGTTTGGGCTTGAGATGCATTGGGATTGTGCTTTGCGCTTCACCTGATGGGTCGCTTGCAGGGCCCGTGCCCCAACCATGTTTTATGCAGGGTTGGGGTGTTCAACCCAACACTTTTTTGAGATAACCATTGTCAATGAATACCCCTATCCTCTCCAAGAAAAAACTCTCCCAATAGTACACTATCGTCCCCCAAAAGCCAGTATGGCCCATTGGGGAACGATAGGGGTTATGCTAATTAGTTTTTGGCCTCCGCGCTTAAAAGCCTTTCTACACATTGGTATATGCATATCACGCCGCTGTTTTGCAGGTGAGCCAAGTTATTTCGAAGTGGCCTTGTTGTCCCTTATGCTGCCGTCAGCAAGCAAGACCTTGCCTGAGGGCACGTCTTCCTTCACCGTGACACCGGCCCACACAAAAGAATTAGCACCAATCTTGATGCCGGGGTTGATGGTGACGTTCGCGCCTGTCTGCGCATTGTCGCCGATGAACGCGCCGCACTTCCTGTGCCGCGTGTCAACCTTCTTTCCACGGATGACAGAGGACACGCTCTTGCCGTCGAACCGCAGGTTCGCTATCTTCGTTCCCGCAGCGAGGTTCACGTTCTCCCCAAGCACGGAGTCGCCGACATAGTTCTGGTGCGGCACCTTTGCGTTGTCCATGAGAATGCTGTTCTTCACGTCCGACGCGTTTCCGACGCGGCAGTTCCTTCCGATGCTGGTGTGCGGGCGCACAAAGCAGTTCGGCCCGATGACCGACCCCTCGCCGATTATCGCGGGGCCCTGCACGACCGCACCCTCCATGACGACCGCGCCCTTCTCAACAGTGACAGGGCCTTCGAGCGTTGCCTTCTCGCTCACCTCGCCCTCAACACGCGGAACCATTTCAGCGAGCTTCTCCTTGTTCGCGTCCAGCAGGTCCCAAGGCATGCCGACGGGCAGCCAGTACTTCTCTGCCTTCACAACATCAACAGGCGTGTGCTGCGCGAACGACGTCAGCATGTCAGTGAACTCCATCTCGCCGCGTGGCGAGACAGGCACGTCCTCGCCGAGCACCTTGCTGTCTATAGTATACACTCCGGTGACCGCGAGGCCCTCCTTGACATCCTTGGGCTTTTCCTTTATGCCCTTGAGCTTGCCGCTGTCGGAGTCGATGATGCCGAAGCGCCATGCCTCCTGCGTTGGCGACCCGAGTATTGCGTTGTCGTGCGACGCCATTGCGTGGATGTCCTCTTTGGCGTAGAGGTCGTCGCCGTAAATGAGCATGAACTTGCCGCTGAGCTTTTCCTTGGCCTGGAGCACGGCGTGGCCCGTGCCCTTCTGCTCCTTTTGCTCGACATACGAAATGGCTATTTTGCCGAATGAGCCACCGAAGTGATCCATGACCTGTTCCTTGCCGTAGCCGACTATGATGATTGCCTCGTCCACCACGCCCTCGATGTTCTCCAAGTGGTGTTGCAATAAAGGTTTGTTTGCTATTGGGAGCAAGGGCTTGGCGCGGCCCTGTGTGAGGGGCATCATGCGCTCGCCTTTTCCTGCAGCAAGAATAACAGCTTTCATACCTATCTGAGGGGGGTATTCCGAAAACAATTTATATATAACTATCGTTAACCCGGCATAAGGTGTTTTTAATGAAAAAGGTGCTCGCTCTTGCTATCCTGCTGCTATTGGCCTGTGTTATGGCTGACACGCCCACAAACGACTCGTGGGTGGTCGCTCCGTTCGTTTTTGGTGGGGGCACCTATGATGTCACCACTTCGCTCAAGGTCAATCCCGGAAGCACCCTGTCCATGGTGCTAGACTCCACCAAGGAGTCGAGGGCCGTGTTCAAGCTCTGGCGCGTTTTCCCGCACCCTGATGCGGACAACTTTGAGATAAGCTTCGAGGCGCGCATTGATGCTCCCGGAGTCAATTTGGACCACGGCAAGGATTACTCCGGCGGGGAGGGCGTTGACAGTGACGGCCCGAACCTGTTCGCTTTCGCTTATGCTTACCCCGACGCTACAGTGACCAATTACGGCGCGACAAAGGACTCGGTCTCGTTCCTGTCAAGCAAGCAGAACAGCACCCTGTGCCACGTGCACTTCGAGTGCAACTGGGTCGGTGACCCCGAGCAGTACTATGGGTTCTATTGCTCGAGCGACACTGCGTTCCAGGGCTGGCTCGCGGACGGCGCGGGCATCGGCCAGTATTCCACTAACCAGTTTAACCAGGAGCCGTTCGAGAACAATGCGTGGAAGACCGTGCGCCTGAACTTCAATGCGGGCGAATGCAACTCCGACACGATGAGCCTCGTGATAATGGGCGTCGACGCCTTGTGGGACTACCCGTACGAGTGGGAGTTCCGCAACTTCAAGATAATCGGCAGCACCACGCAGGAAATCACGTTCGACAACATGTACCGGTATGAGAGCGGCGAGTACACCAAGATTAGCCCGCCGGCATACTGCGGTGACGGCATAAAGAATGCTGATGAGGAGTGCGATGGCAGTGACGGGGAAACCCAGGGCCTTTACTGCCAGCCTGACTGCACTTTGGCGCCGCGGTGCGGCGACAACTTTGTTGCCGGTGACGAGGTGTGCGATGGCCTCCAGGTCACCAAGGGCTTCAATTGCGCTGCTGACTGCACGAGCGAACTCCCTGTGTGCGGTGATGGCATGCTCGTTGGCGACGAGGTCTGCGACCCCGGCGCGCCGCCGGACACTCCCGCCATTGTGACGGAGGGCTTTGCGTGCAGTGCGGACTGCACTTCCGAGATAGCTGTGTGCGGTGACGGCATTGTCGTGGGCATCGAGGAGTGTGACGGTGAAGCTGGTGTGCCTGAAGGCGACGCGTGTGCAAGTGACTGCACTCTTTACCGCGTGCTGACGGAGGAAGAGAATGCGGTTGTCAACAAGATTATTCCGCTCGCGCTGGAGGCTGACTTTGGCCAGCCCGCGATAAGCGAGATGGACTTCGGGCAGAATGGCACGCTCTCAATCACGGATCTCTACAGCCAAATCAAGCTTCGGAACGTGACCCAGTTCGGGAACGCGAACTTTTCGTTCTGCACTTCTGCTTACTCTGACTGTGAGGAGCGCTACATGTTCAGCGAGGACTTCATCGTGTCCTCGGATGACATTGAGTTCACTAGGAAGGCCAGCACGCTCATGAAGGTCTACAAGACTGCGGACGGGAATGACACCCGTTACCTGATTGGTGTGAAGCACGACAAGAGCATCATCGACTTCATTTATGACCCGAGCTTCTGGATGGCCTCCGGCGTCTTGATTGCGCTCATCCTCGTGGGTGGTGTCGTGCTCATACTCAGCATTATTGGTGCGTTCATGTTCGCCAAGAAAAAGGGCATATCCATTATGAGGGTGCCGTCCTACCTTATGAACAGGCGAAAGGGTTTATAAAGTCCTGAAGCCAAAAGAAGGGGTATGAAACTCGATAAGGGACCTGCTGTGCAGGGCCCCTCTGGCGCCGCGGGACTGGTTCGCTACTTTGACATTAGCGGCGGCGGGTTTGAGATAACCCCAGAGCTTGTTTTTGGCTTGAGCGTGATGTTCATTGCCGCTGAGCTAGCCATCTGGTTCGTGTTCTAGCTCAACTAGACTGATGCTTAGGGATTGCAGCGATAGCCTTATAAACCTCACTCACCCCAAGTTGTTACCGTAGGGTGACAACTTATGAAGTTCCTTGTTCCCGTTCTAATGGCCCTCCTGCTTACATCAGGTGTTTTCGCGAGCTATCTCGCTGTGTCCCATGAGGGTACCCCCATCGTTGGGGAGGAAAACACGTATTTGGTTACTGTCAGCGACAGGGATACCGGTGATGCTATTGCCGGCGCAAAGGTCGCATTGATATTCAAGTACAGGGAAGTTGCCGCGCTTGAGACGGATGATGATGGCACTGCCTTGTTCCACTTGCTCCCGAAAAGCGGTGGCATTCTTGAGTTCCGCGTGAGCTATGCGGATTACAATGACTATGTCATTGTTGAAAACATCACTCCTGTATCAGAGCCCGAGCCTGAGCCTGTTGTGGATGAGCCTGCACCCGTGGATGAGGTGTCCAATGACACGGCTTCAGTCACCGGCTTTTTGACCGAGGATGCGAGCGAAAACTCGGTTTTCGTGTTCCTGTTCGGTGTCATCGCCGTGGCCTTGGTGGTGTTCGGCTACTACTTTTACACGCGCGAGGATGAGGATGTTGAGCCCGAGTCCATGACTCTTGAGGAGCGCTACGACCTCGTGAAGAGCGAGCTCGAAACCATTTAGGCGCACAGCAAAAGAATTATTAACTTCACTAGCTTAGCTTGGCTTATGCCTATCAAGAAGCTGTCGCGCCAGGAAAGAAAGATGAAGATGCTGCGCAAGCTCCGGCACAAGAAGGGCTTCATGGACCCCACGCACCACGTGACGATGCCCTCAATTCTCAAGAAGCACGGCAGCAAGTTTGTGAAGGGTGCGAAGCAGGCGGTTGCATCCATCAAGGCCAAGAAAGGCCACGTTGTCCTGGTGGTCGGCGACCACTCACACAAGGACTTGGTGCATGCGATGGCACATATCGCGACAAAGAAGACCGATAACGTGCTTGCGCACATAGTGAAACGGAACGCCTTGGTTGCCAAGGGCAGTGATGACCTGAACGACATCCTTGCCATTGTCCGTGAGTACCGGCCGGACGTCATCATGCTGGCTTTTCACGCAAAGGATTGGCCGGGCAGGTTCCATTTGTATGAGGACTCAAAGCGCGTGAACCCCAAGCGCCTTTTCGCATCCATGCCCGGCATAACTTATGATGCGGTCAAGGAAATCCTTCCGCATGACCCTGCTGTCATGCAGCGCAGGACGCGCTCACTGCAGCGGTTCATTGAAAGCAATCGCGGCGAGGAAATCCTCATTGAGACGGTTCACAAGGGCCTCAGCTATTTGCTCAAAGGGAAAGTTCCCTCTTCGGACAAGCTGCGCATTGTTGCTGACGCGCAGGTCGCGGAGCCCGGCGGCTTCATGAACATCCCTGGTGGTGAGGCTTTCTTTCAGCCCTCGCGCTTGAGTGGTGGCATATTCCTCCCGCCCAGGACAGTGGTCGCTGACATGGGTGTTGTGCGTGACGGCATCGAGATGATGCTGCACAACGGCCGCATGGGCAAGATTA
>JAUVIW010000120.1 GCA_030592525.1 archaeon | reverse complement strand
CGGCGAGGTGAGCAGTTCCGCCAGGGAGCGATCGCCCAGGCGAGTGAGGGGTTTGCGGGTGGAGAGGTCCTCGCGAGCTACGAGGACCGCCAGGGCGCGCCCGGCCGCCGGATTGGCCAGAGCAATGTACCCATTGGCGTCCAGCAGGAGTACGCCTTCCGGCACGGTATCCATGATTCCCCGCATCAGGCGGGCCTGGGTCTGGTTCTGCGCCAGCAATTGCTCGCGCTCGTTTTCAAGGCCCCTTTCCCTGGTCACATCCCTGGCGCACCCAACAGTTCCTATTAACTCGCCATTCTCATCCCAGAACGGAGACTTGATAACGTCAAGAATAACGAATCTTCCTTTAATATTGCCGGATTCATCTTTTTTTATTACTTTTTTGATTTCTAAAACGACTTTATCAGAATCAGTACAAGTTTCACCGAAGGTATGATAGTTGGGGTTCTCCGGATGCGTTTGTTTCTCCCTTTCCGCGAAGAAAATGTCCGTTTTTCCGACAGGCTCATAGACGTCCCTGGCGTTGAGCAAGTTCTCACAGCAGGATTTGTTTACGAACATGAACCGGCCCTGCAAATCCTTGGTCCAGATGGACTCGGGCAGATTGTCGCACATCAATCTTAACATGGAATTCAAACGATTGAGCTTTGCATGGCTCTCCTGCAGCGCCTCCGCCGCCCGCTTGCGGTCCGAGATCGTCTGGTTGAACGCGCGTGTCAGATGGGCTATTTCCCTTCCACCGCCGCTGAACTCGACCTTCTCTTCCATCTTCCGTGTTCCGAAATCGCGCATGACGCCAGCCAAATCCGACAACGGGCGCGTCATGCGCCGGCTCGCGAGCGCCCCAATCGCGATGCCCGCACCCGCAAGCAGCAAGGACAAGTGAATAATCCCTTTGCGGAGCGACGCGACGCGAGCGTACGTGTGCTCCTCGTCCATGCCGACATGGACGCAGGCCGCCATGCCGTTAATGAGCGGATAGCCAACGTCGAGGATGCGTCCATTGCCGGTCACGAGATATACGATTCTCGGAGATTGAGCGGACACGGGGTCGTACTGACGCGCCACCGCGACCAACGCTTCGGGAAAGCCGCCCTCGAACGTGTGGGCGAACAGGCGGCCGTCAAAATCAATAATGTAGGCGTATTGGATGCTCTCCGAACGCTCCACCATCTTCTCTATGGCCTCGTGCGCTTCAATGACCTCGCCATCAATTACGTGACGGGCGACGTGCTCGGCGAGACTCTGAACGGCAAGCACGGCCTGATCGCGCAACTCGCTCTCGCGTGTGTCATGCATCATTTGGCTCACCAGGAGCGACGAACCCAGGCCTGCGCCCAGCGTGACGGCCACAATTAGCAGGATGATCTTGGTGCGCAGTCTCATGGCGCTGGCCCTCCTTCCGGGGCATCGAGCAGGCCGAACCTTACGGCCCATTCGCGCAGTTCTGCATAGTCCTCGTCACGCGCTTCGACAAAGCCATTCGCCATCTCTGTCCGGTCCCAATGATAGAGGCTTGCGGCGTGCGCCCCCGTGGGATCAAAGTCGAGCAGCGCCCGTTTGACCTTTTCTATCACATCTGGCGGGACATCCCTGTTCGCCGCGATGCCGCTCGAGGGATAGAACTCGGAAGTGTAGATGATGCGGACGAGTCCTTCCGCGGCCATCTGACGCCCCATGATGTCCTGCATCCCGCACGCGTCAACGCGCCCTGCGACCAAGGCGTTGGCGCAATAGTAGTGCGAACCGGTGTATTCGTATACCGCAAGGTCGTCGAGGGATATCCCGTGTTTGGTCAGGGTGATGCGCGGGATGAGATGGCCCTGGGTCGAGGTGACACTGCCAAAGGCGAAGCGCTTGCCGCGTAATTCTGCGATCTCCCGGATGGGGCTGTCGGGCGCGACGACGATCACCGACTGGTACTCGGCCCGCCCCTCGGCGTTCAAGCCGTGAACGAGGGGCATGACCCCGTACTCTGCATGGGCCGCCAGATAGGAGCCGCAGCCAATGGCCGCGAACTGGACCTTGCCCGTGCCAAGATCGTCCACGATGTCGCTGCCTTGCGGCGTAAAGCGCAGTTCGAAGCGCAGCCCCGTCGCCTCTTCCAGGTATTTCAGGAAGGGCAGGTACTGTCTGGCGTCCTCGTCAGGGCTGCCGCGCAGGGCAAAGCCAAAGAGCAAGACGTCACTGTCGCGCTCCGGCGCCATCCTGATCCCGGCCGACTCGGTCTCAGCGAGCCGTTCGCTCAGATTGATCTCTTTGACCTCGCGCGAGTCGCAGCCAGCCAGAGCTACGCTGAGCGCCGCTCCTACGGCGAGAGCAAGCAGAAGCCCTGCCGCGCGGCGACGGTTCAGGCGCTTGAGCGTCGCGAGTTTACCATCTGACCTGGTCATATCTCATCTCCACCTTTTGAACGAAAGAGTCGCTGGTGCTCCCTTTTTAGGATGGGGCCGCCTCTCCTCTCCATCGCCCGGTTATTATACCCCCCAATGGGGCTTTTTGGCAACCGACCTCAACTCATATCCAGTGTGCAGAGCAACTACCCTTGCCCAAAAAACCAACTCCAATGTTCCTCGCCGCGACCGGGTCGCCAGCCATCAACTGCTCGTTGGCAACTCGCGGTCTGTTCAGCCGTTTGCGGGTGCGATAACGAACGAAAGTATCTGCCTCGAAAATAAACCACCGGGCGAGCGCGGGGCTGAAGCCCTCGCGCTAAAAGAACAAAGCCCTTCGGGCTAACATCAGTCCCCAAAGGGGGCTTCACACTCTTAGCCTGGGGCTTCAGGAAAAAAATGTAAGCATTTTCGTCCTTGAGGGTGTGTAAACACTCGTGACAACTTCTCAATAAGTAGGGGTAAACATTTCATCATCTGTCATCCTCACCACAGAGACACAGAGAACACGGCGAAAATATAAGCAAACTCTGACTCGTCTGTGCCTCAGAGGTGAAATGCTTG
>JAUVIW010000035.1 GCA_030592525.1 archaeon | reverse complement strand
TGGTGGATGCGGACGTGGACTGCCCCGACGACCACCTCATCGCCTCGATTTCCCGCACCAAAATAGCGGACGTGCACAAGGACATCCCTGTTTGGGACATGGAAAAATGCACTAAGTGCGGAAGGTGCGGCGAGGTATGCAAGATGAACGCCATCATCGCAGTCAAGGGAAAGGAGCCGCTGTTCGTTCCTGAGCAATGCAGCGGCTGCGAGGCCTGCGGCATCGCGTGCCCCGTCAACGCAATCACATTCACCAAAAAGAAGATAGGCGTAATTTACGAGGGCGATAAAGGCAATGTCCACCTGCTTTCGGGCGAGCTGGAAATCAGCGAGATAGTGTCCGAGTTCGTGGTCAATGCGCTCAAGGAAAAGGTCGATGAAGTGGCGGAGGGCTACGAACACATCATCATCGACACCTCTGCCGGCACGCACTGCGACGTGATAAGTGCATTGAAGGGCGCTGAAGTCGCTTTTGCCGTCACCGAGCCAACACCGCTCGGCGAGCACGACCTCCGCCTCATACTCGAACTGCTCGAGAAGCTGGGCATACCCTCAAGAGTCGTGCTGAACCGCAGCGATATCGCGGGCAAGAAAGGCGTTGAGGCCATCGCCAGTGAATTCGGCTCCGCAATCGCTGCGGAGATACCGTTCGACAGGAAGATTTTTGAGCAGTATTCCCGCGGGGTGCCCATTGCGCATCCGGCGATAGTCAAGCTTGCGGAGGGATTGCTATGAAGACAATAACAGTGCTCTCAGGCAAGGGAGGTGTGGGCAAGAGCAGCATAGCAGCCTCACTTGCGGTTCTTCTCGCAGAAAGCAATAAGGTTACTGCGGTGGACTGCGATGTCGATGCCTCGAACCTCGCCCTTGTCCTGGGCGTGCGTGAGCTCGACAGCTCCTTTGGCATCAAGGCAGAGGAAAAGGCCTTTGTCGTGGAGGATAAGTGCGATTCTTGCGGCACTTGCGCGAGCGTGTGCAAGTTTTCGGCTATTACCATGGAGGGTGGCAAGCCTGTTATTGACGAGGCGCTGTGCGAGGGCTGTGGCGCTTGCGTGCTCGCATGCCCCAACGGCGCACTCGACTTGAAGCCTGTTGAGAACGCGGTCATCGGCAGTGCCATGACCGAATACGGGTTTCCCGTGGTCTCTGGCCAGCTCAAGATGGGGATGAGCGGCTCGGGCAAGGTCGTTTTCGAGGTCCGCCAGCACTCAAAGGAAATCGCTTCCGGGCACGGCTCGGAATTCATAATACAGGATTCCGCAGCAGGAATCGGGTGCACCGTGATAGCGTCGGTCAAGGGCAGCGACTACGTCATTGCCGTGACCGAGCCAACGCCGGCGTCTTTCGAGGACCTCAAGCGCGCGCTGGGAGTCGTCGAGCACTTCGGCATTCGCGTGGGCATAGTCATCAACAAGGCCGACATGAACAAGGAGATGACAGAGAGCATACGCGCTTTCGCGTTTGAGAACGGCTTGAGTGTCTTGGCTGAAATTCCATTCGACCGCTCGTTCGTCGACGCGCTCGTTCGCCTGAAGCCGCCGGTCGTGCACAACAAGAAGCTGGAGCCAGTGTTCCAGGGGCTGCTTGGGAAGGCCATGACGGCGATGCAGGCATGATGGCTGTTTATGGCCCTGTGCCATCGTGGCGGCTTGGCGCATCACTTGGCGTTGACCCCATATGCAAGAGAAAAGTGTGCTCATTTGACTGTGTTTACTGCCAGCTTGGCAGGACTACTGATAAGACAGCGGAACGCCGCGCTTTCATCCGCGCGCCACAGCTGAAAAAAGACCTTTCCAAAGCGCTTGGGGAGTGCGAGCCCGAAGTGGTAACATTTTCCGGAACAGGTGAGCCCACACTCGCAAGCAACTTGGGCGAGCTAGTTGGCATAGTGCGAAAGGCAACAAGTATTCCTGTGGCCATACTCACGAACTCCTCCCTTGTTGCCGATGAAGGCGTGCGGAATGACTTGATGGGGTTCGACATCGTTTCGGTGAAGCTTGACGCATCTACCCCCGAGACATTCAAGCGTGTTAACCACCCGCTTCCCTCTATTGATTTCGCACAAGTTTTGGGCGGCTTGCGCCGGTTCAGCGAGGATTTTCAGGGGGAGCTTCACGTGCAGTGCATGTTCGTGGATGAGAATAAGGGCGAGGCGGATGGGATTGCGGGGATTGCACGCGGGCTTAAGCCAGCCATCGTCCATTTAGATACACCCCTTAGGCTTTCGCCAGCCCCGCCGCTGGCACCCGAAGAATTAAGCAGGATTAAGGAAAAGTTCTCGGGCTTGAATGCCATTAGTGTCTACGACATTAAGAAGCCAGCCGTGGAACCAATTGATGCGCAGGAAACTATTGTGAGGCGGCCAGGGTGAGCTTTACACACACCAGTAAACCGAAAATAGCTTAAATGCCCACCAAGAGAAATAAACGTGGTGATTCGGATGAACGTAAGGAACATGCTCTTTGTAATACTCGTTTTTTCTTTGCTTTTTGCACCTGTGATGGCTGCCGGAAAAACCTGTGTGGTTTATTTCACTGGTGTGGGTTGCCCGCACTGTGCGACTGCAGATCCCCTTGTTCTTGAGGAGCTTCCTCTTGAGCATGAGGGGCTTGTAATCATCGAGTACGAGATATACCAAAAGCAGTCCAATGCAGTCATATTCTATAATTACCATCCGGATTACGCGTCTGGGTACGGTGTTCCTGTTTTGGTGTTCGGACCGGGCGAGTCAGTGGTGGGTGGCTACCCCCTAGTCAACGACGCTTCCCAGGCTATTGAAAGCCATGCGGAAAGCCCTTGCCCCCTGCTTGGTGGCCAGGTAAGCTTCGAGGAGCTTGATCTCTCTAGCATAGAGGGGAACCCCACGATTTGGGCTGGTGGCCGCGTGCTCATCGGAAAGCCGGCGGACTCAGAGGCCAGTGATTTTATTAAGGCCCTGTTGTTTGAGGAGGATGTTGTGGCAGCCCTGGAAGCCCGGAACTGCTTTGAGGTTGAGCCCGTGCCGGTCCCACTTTCCGGAGAAGATGTGCTGTTTGGCCATGCTGTAGAAGTGAGCGGCGCGGTCTTCCAGTGGAACGGCCCAAGCCTGGGCAATGTGTCCACTGGAACCATTGGTGATGGCGATGCCAATGCTGTTGTGGCCGACCTCACGCCCGCAAAAGTGCTCGGGCTTGCTGCCGTGGATGCCATTAATCCCTGCGCGCTCGCCGTGCTCAGCCTGATGCTAATTGCAATCATCACATACAACCCCAAGGACAAGCGTAATATTCTCCTTGCGGGGTTGGCGTTTACCGCGTCCATTTTCATCATGTACCTCGTGTATGGCCTCATAATCATCAAGTTTTTCCAGCTTATTCAAGCACTGACATCAATACGGCTGATGCTTTACAGTGTGCTCGGGTTTGCTGCCATCGTGCTCGGCTTACTTAATTTGAAGGACTTTTTCAGCTACAAGCCCGGTGGCTTTGGCACGGAGATGCCAATGTCGCTCAGGCCAATCGTGAAAAAAGCTATTTCAGGCGTTACTTCCCCCAAGGGTGCATTCATCGTGGGCTTGTTTGTGACGGTTTTCCTCTTGCCTTGTACCATTGGCCCATATGTTATTGCGGGTGGCATTTTGTCTGCACTGGACCTGTTGGCGACCATCCCCTGGCTCCTGCTCTACAACGCGGTTTTTGTCTTCCCCATGCTCGTGATAACCGGTGTAGTGTACTATGGCATGGCTTCTGTGGAAAACGTGTCAGAGTGGAAGGATAAGTACATCAAGTACATGCACTTAGTGGCAGGGCTGATTATCCTTGGCCTTGGCATTGCGATGGTCATGGGCTGGGTGTGAGCTCACAAATGCTTGTGCGGGTGGTATGAGTACACCAATCTGATCATTGGCGGCACCAGGACAAGCAGTGCCAGTGCGGAGAACACGAACGCCGAGTAAACGTCGTCAGCTATCAGGCCCGCTGCCAGCGCAGAGCCCATGACTATGAGTGCGACTTCCATGCGCGGCACCATTGCGAGGCCGACGACAAGAGACTTGTTCGGCGGCAGCTTGAGCAGCGCGGGGATGCCGCAGCCAATTACTTTGCTCGCGATTGCGATGAGCAGGATGACGCCAGCGAGCCATCCGGCTTGGGGGATGACGAACAGGTTGACCTCCATTCCCACGGCAAAGAAGAATATTGGGACGAACACGTCGAAGAACGGCCTGAGCTCGGTGACCACGACCTTTTTGTCGTGTATCTCCGAGAAGATGACGCCGGCGATGAACGCGCCTATGACCGCCGCGAGCTCGAACTGGACCGCCATCCACGCGAGCACAAAAGCCACTCCCAAAAAGAGGGGGAGCAAAGTGCGCTCGCTGACACTGCGCTTTATCTGCAGCGCCTTCTTCTGCCAGAATATCGTGAATGAGATTGCGGCGAGGAGTGTGATGGCCAAAAAGCCAATGGTCTTTAGGGTTAGCCCGCCGATGGCCATGAGGCTCGCGCCGGCGGCTCCGGTAATGACCGCGAGCACGATGACGCCGACTATGTCATCGATGACACTCGCGGCAGTGATGATCTGGCCCTCGGGTGATGATAGCTTTCCGGCGTTCTTGAGCATGCTTATCACCACCCCAATGCTTGTTGCCGTAAGGGCAGCGCCGACTATGAGGCCCGTGGTCCCAGGGAGTATGAGTATTGACAGCCCCAGCGGAAGCACGATGCCGCCAAGGGCTACGGCGAGTGCGACAGGGCCGATCCTGAACAGCTTGCGGTACTCGCTGTTGAGGCCGATGAGGAACAGGAGGCAGATTATTCCGAAGTTCGCGAGCATAGTGATTGCTTCGCTGGGCTGCACCCACCCGAGGAGGAACGGCCCGAGCATCACGCCTGCCGCGACTTCCCCGACAACGGGCGGGAACCGCTTTCGCAGCACGATTTCTCCGAGGAGCTTTGTGCTCAGCAGGATGAGGCCCACCTGCATCAAGAGAGACGCATCAATCTCCATTCCTATCACCAAGGCAATGCCTATATAAATCACAACTGGTTATTTTTGGGGGATGCAAAAGCAGAAAAGGCTTAAGCACTTGATTGATGTGGACCCGTACCACAAGAAGGTGTACATCCGCAGCCACGAGCAGCTTTGGCGCAGGACTTTCGGTGAGAGGCTAGCGGACAAGGTCGCTGTGTTCGGTGGCTCGTGGATTTTCCTCATTTTGTTCGCGGTCGTGATGGCGATATGGATTGGCTTGAACTTCCTTTTGTCCCCCGCGTTCGACCCGTACCCATTCATCCTCCTGAACCTCGTACTTTCAACTATCGCCGCTATCCAGGCGCCCGTCATCATGATGAGCCAGAACCGCTCTGCGAAGCGTGACCGCCTCAAGGCCGAGCGTGACCTCGCCGTGGACCGCAAGGCGGAGATGGAGATACAGGACATGCAGGCTGACTTGGATGATATCAAGAAAATGATCACCGAGTTCCGCGTTGGAGCCATCAAGCTCGAGAAGGGCGAGCTAAAGCGCGCGAAAATCAACACTTCCCTGGACAAGGAGTCCGTGGCTGAGATAAAGGCCGTGAAGAGGGAAGTCGCTGAAATCAAGAAAATGTTGCGTTCTGTCGTAAAACGCGTGTAATCCCAACACAACCTTTTTAAATAACTCTTGTTTAGCTCAGGGCAAGAGGTGCAAATCCTATGGGAGTTACTGAAAGTGTCATGGCTGCTTTGAGCGGCGTTGCTGTTAATTACACGAACGCTGCCTTTGAGGCAATCCTGACTATAATTGTGGCTGGGGTCTTCATCATCATAGGTTACGTGATCGCTAAGATAATCAACTTAGTTCTCGCGAGCCTGTTTGATAAGATTGAGCTGCAGAAAGCACTGAAGAAAAAGAAGCTGGACAAGTTACTGGCTGGATACAGCATAACAAAAGTGGTCACGGCGATTATCGCAATCTACGTGCCGCTGATGTTCCTCGCGCAGGCTACAACCATCCGCAACCTCGGCGTGTTCACTGACGTGATCACCTGGGTGCTGTGGTACATCCCGAACCTGCTTGCGGGCCTAATCGTGCTGATTTCCGCGCTCTTGTTCGCTGAGTACCTGAGTAACATCATCGCTAAGGAGACAAAGATGCAGGTTGCTAAGGCTGCAGGCAAGATCGTTCAGGTCTTCATTGCCTACGTGGCTGTTGTCTTTACCCTGCCGATGATTTTGCCTGGTGCTGACGTCACCATTTTGCAGGAAGCGTTCCGCTGGCTGGTTATGGCTACATCAATTGCCTTCGGCCTCGGCTTCGCGATTGCAGTGGGATGGGGCTTCAAGGATGCTTTCTCGGCTGCGGCCAAAAAGAACCAGCGCGTTTTCGATGACTTGTTCAACGAAGTGCGCAAGTAAGAATTACCCACTAATTCTATTTTTTTAGGCACTCTAGCGCTAGCTTTTCGGGGTTTCTAGCGTCAGCCTTTTAAACCCCAAGCGCGTTTTTTGGGGTATGGCCGCTAAAAAGCGAACTACAAAGAAAAAGAAGAAGGCTGTCAGGAGAAAGCCAGTCGCCAAGAAAAAGGTAGCACGCAGGACAGTCCGCAGGGCATCGAGCTCATCAGACTCTGCCTGGGATCTCATCATGTACGTGCTAATGGCAATGGTTGTTATGGCTATACTCGTGGCACTTGGCCTCATGTACATTGGCTTGCTGTGAGATAAAGGCATATTAACAACTCTGTCTTAGGTCTACCCATGCCCGAGATACAGCGCATCAAGGTCACGCACACCCTAGTGCGCTCCCTGAACTTCAACTACATATTCTTTCCTGGCGTAGTCTTTCACGAGCTAGCGCATGCCATTATGAGCGTGTTCCTCGGGTCTCGTGTTGTGGGTGGCCGCTATTGGGGCAAGCAAAAGGCCGCAATAGTCCATGAGGAGGTTCCTGGCCTGCGTGGATTTCTGATTTCGATGGCTCCGTTCTACGTGGGCTCCTTGGTCGCGCTCACATTCATTTACTTCGCGCAGCGCAACATCGTCTACTTGGCGAACCCTGTCGCAACTTTCCAGTCATTTTTCCTCTACTGGCTGGGCATGAGTGCGGCTTACCACTGCTTCCCGTCGCTCAAGGACGTGGATAACGCGCGCTACGAGCTCAGCTCATGGTACTCCCCTGCCCTCTCCTTCGCCTTGGGCCCCTTGAGTGGCTTGTTTGCGTGGGTAACACTGCCCTTGTACATAGTGTCCTACTTGTTCACCATTCCAATGGGCTTCTTCTCGCAAGTGGCCTCACTGGGCCTGGCATGGTTCGTTGTGCTGTTCTTTGCGAGTGCGCTGTACCTGGTGTGAGCCACCGAAAGCCTTTAAAAGGGCTCTGGGGATAATAGGCGCGCAGGTGATTTTCCAATGACTGTTAGAATATACAAGGTTCCCTCAACCAACTTTGCGAGGATGAACCAGGTCCTGTCCCAGGACGCGTTCGCACGCAATGGCTACACTTTCAGGAGCGGCAAGGCCCTGAGCATCGATGTCGAAGACTACTTCCTGTACGTCGACGCTGATGACGAGTTCCTTAACGCGAACGAGCCGGCCATCCTCGAGGTCGAGGGTGTCACAAAGGTCGAGGGCAACGAGTTTGACAATGTGAAGAGCGCTGTTGAGGCCGAGGACGCGGCTGTCGCGAGCGGCATTTCGTTGTTCGATTAAAGGGTTTTCAAGCCCTTTCAACTGAAGATGAGCGTTAGCCATAAAAAGCCCGTGACCAAAACATTACCACGTTCATGTGCGGGGGTGCCGGAGCGGCCAATGAGGAACGAGTATAACCGCTCGTCCCCGGTCAAACGGGATGGACAACAGCAAGAGTCCTGCTTTTCTGTTGGTCTAAACTCAAGATCCATTGGCTTAGTGCCTTCAGGGGTTCGAATCCCTTCCCCCGCACCACAACCCTTTTTCGCTGAAGGCGAAAAAGCGTTGACGGATACAATACTGCGTTCCTGCAGGAACGCACAATTACCGTCATCCCCAGAGGATAACGGTAATAGCGGCTTCGCCGCGGTTTTTTTGTGCCATTACTATTGCCCCAGCGACTGTAACACACTCTTTTTTGCCTGCTTATTGAGGGGTAAATCTATATACCAGAAGAATTACTCAATAATGGATGAAGTTTAGGGTTAGTATTGAGCAGGACGAGGACGGGGCATTTGTGGTTACTGTTCCCTCGCTCCCTGGGTGCATAAGCCAGGGCAAGACTCGGGAAGAGGCATTGGAAAACATTACTGATGCCATTGATGGCTACATTGAGAGCTTGGAAAAGCATGGTGAGCCCATACCCCCCGCAATAGATGAAGACGTGGTAGAGGTCCATGCCTAAGCTGCCCGTTGTTTCATGAAAAGACTTGCTTAAGGCCTTGGCAAAAGCTGGTTACAGGCTAGACCACCAGACAGGCAGCCATCTCATCCTACGGAACGAAAAGCCGCCGCACAGAAGGCTCACGGTTCCCAACCACAATGAACTGGCGAAAGGCACGCTATCAGAGATTCTTTGTCAAGCAGGATTAACCAAGGAAGAGCTCATGAAACTATTATAACCATCAAACCCATTTTCCCGCACCATTATTACCGTCGTCGAAACGACGGTAATACCATTATTCGGCGATGGTGACACCACCACTTTTTATAACCCGTAGCCTTTTCTCTGCTCGTGAAGCACCGAAAAGACCCTGCGCTCGTCAAGCTCTTCAAGGACAAGTACCGCGAGGCTCACCGCGGCGCCCGGGGCGCCACGCCGAAGCAGATGCGCGAATACAGCGAGTGGCTCGAGGTTCCCGACAAGAAGAGCATCATGCTCTACTACACACACAAGACCGGCCGCTCGCGCAAGCAGACGATTGACAATGTCCACTATGCAACAGCAGCGCAAAAAAAGGCAATCAAAGAAAACATCGAGGCTGCAGTGTGCTATCTCCAGGGCAAAAGAGCCGCTCGGGAAATACGGGCTGACTGGGCTCTTGCATACAAGCTCGCCAACGACCTGCGCGCACCGAACCGCAAGCTAATGCTCCAGGCCATCGGGGACAGGGACGCCGCCGGATTGCAGGCGCTCACGGCCGCCAGCCTTATTGATTACGTTTCACTCAACGCCAAGCGGCGGGAGGCACTGCACCGCCTG
>JAUVIW010000102.1 GCA_030592525.1 archaeon | reverse complement strand
ACAGCGATGTTTACCATGCTGATGCTGCTGATGACTATCGGCGTCTTGAGCACGGAGTTGACTGCTCCAATATCCCCCGCATAGAACTCAACCGTGGTCGAGTCGTACCCAACGCCTTTCGTGTACTCCGGGAGCGCAACGCCGACAACAGCGTCGTACTCGTTCGCGGGTGCCACATTGTCGACGGCTACACCGCTCTTTTGCGTGAGCTTCGCGCTCACCTGCGTGTCGCCTGGCTCCTCCTTGAGCGTTATTCTCACGTCCCTGTCGGTGATGAACATTTCGGGCGTGGTCGTGGTCGGCCCGTACTTGGTGCCTTCCTCGCCGTACGCTGCAACAAAGTAGGCTTGTGTCCCGCGGTCCATCGTGAACTCAACGCGCCTCGTGTAATCCGTGTCGTCGCTATCAGCGAGCTCTTCGTAGTGCGCGTTCCAGAACTCCACGCGGACATCCTGCTTTGGCACTTCCTTTCCTTCGCGCAGCTCGATGAACGGCAGCACCCTGACCGTGACTTGCATGGGCAGTATGCTGTAGCCCTTGCTAACTTCCTCTCCTGCAATCACGGTCAAGCTGCCCAAGTCCTGTGGCGTTGTCTCTCCTGGCGCGACCGCGCGCACTGAGTAAGTCCCCGCAAGAACCTTCGTGAAAATTATCCCCCCGTCACTCGCTGTTATCCCCTGTATGTACAGCCCGTCCGAGTCAAGCACTTGCACAAGCACATCGGGCATGCGGTCCTTTGTGTCGTGCTCGCTGCTAATGACAATCGAAACCTTTCCCAAAAGCATTGGGTCCACGGCCTCCAAGTATATCGTGGCATCCTCCCCGCCCGTCACCTTTTCCTTAGTATTATCATACTCCGGGTGCGACACCTCGACATCATAGACACTGTCCTTAAGGAGCGACACCACTGCCGTCCCCGCTGACGTGGTGGATACCGGCGAGCCAATTGCCTTCCCACTCTTCGTGACTAAGACAGCCGCACCGGCAACCGGCGTTTGCCTGCCTTTCTCCTTGACCATTATCGTTGTAGCGTGCCCGGAGCTGAGCTTTATCACTATTTCGTACTGCCCTTCGGCCTTGTGCTCTTCTGTGATTTTAGCCATGTGCGCGCCCTGCGGGTCTGTGGCACTCACATGGAACCACACGCCTTCGGGCAATGACAGCTGCGCTATCCCGGCGCTGGAGGTGCTTGCTTCCGTGACCGTATCCAACCCTGTGCTCAATCCGTACCCGTTCTCGTCAACCGCTTTGATGAGAATCCCTTCAAGCGGTGTCCCGAAATCGCTCGTAACCGTAATGCTTATCGGCACTATGGACACTGTTGCTCCGGTATCCTCGTCCACTTTCAGCCCGAGGTCCTTGTCCCACGAGTCGTCGCGCGCGTTCTCGCGGTCCTCTTGTATGAATTCCGTGTCCCTTGCCTTTTCGGGCATATCAAGCACGTTGCTCGTTAGCACTGCTGTCCTAAACTCCTCTAGCGTTGCGGAATACCTCGCGTTGTCGCACGCTATTTCTATTGTGTCTTTCCCTGTGGGGCATGACTCTTCCGGCGTTGCCATTTGCAGCGTGCCGCTGGCGTCAACGCGCCACGGCGTGGGTATTGTTTTCGTCACGTCCCAGTATGGGTGCACCCTCACTTTGCAGTCGCGTGGCGGAACCCCGTTCACGCGAAGCACTGTTGTCTCCAAATCACTGCTTATCTCAAGGCACGCACCTGTCGTTGGAGTGCCCATGCACTGCATTTCCAGCGTGATTTCTCCGGGCACTGTGGCCGTCGCAATGACATCCTCGCACCCTTGGCTCGACGCGCCTACTTCATAGCTTCCGGGCGGCAGCTTGAGCACGGCGATGCCGTTTGCACCAGTCCGCACTGTCATTTCATGGGCTTGGACATCCGCGCCCTCGAGCGGTGCGCCGTTCGCCGTGACTGTCACGGTTAATTGCGAGGTGCCTGAAGGCAGCAGGAGCACCACTCCCACTACTAATAGTAATACTATAAGCCCCGCAGCCAGCGGCAGCGACGGCAACCCCATTTTCTCGATGGGGTCTATTACTTTGTACACGGGCACGCCCTTGGCCTCAAGCGCGTCAAGCATCCCGTACCACTTAGCCTCTATTTGCTCGTAGAACCCCATTGGCTCAATCCTACGCGGGTAGCGTTTATATGGCTAACGCTGCTCTGAGTGAAAAAAAGAAGGGGTTTACTCGCCTTCTTCCATCTGCCCGTCTACCTTAACTGGGTAGATGGTGATGGTGCACTGGAACTTGTCGCATGAGTCGAAGCAGAATCCTGCTGCTTGCATCAGGTCGCCTGTGTCTAGTGACCAGCTGTCGTCCTTTTCATCACCAAGACCTTCGAGGTTAATCTTCTGGGCGCTTGCGGTGATGATGTAGGACCCTGGGCCCATTTCATTCGGCCCACATACTGCCCCAATCAACGGAGCTGGTATTGATAGCTTAATCCAGTCACCGACGTAGGGTATCATTTCCAGGTAGTCTCCTGTGGTCCATTCACTTGAGAGCTCACAGTTGGTTGTGTCTATGTCTACTATGCCGTCTGCGGCGCGAATTGCTGCGCGTTCGGCTGCGTCTTCCCATTCGCCGGCGTATCCTTCGCGCCAGGTGTCGTGGATGACGAAGTTGTACGCAACTTCGCGCATTGACTCAAAGATTTCCAGCGCGACCACGAACTTGAAGTATCCCCACTTGCCTGTGACCTGTGAGGTCAAAGTCTGCCATGCGTTGGCAGCTATGCCCTTGATGCTCGCGGTCTCGGCGAGGTACTTCTTCGTGCTCGTTTTCAGCGCCGTTTCAGCCGCTTTACTAGCACCTTCCTTGTAAGCGCCTTCCGCAGCGATTCCGGCTGCATCCCGTACAGCGGATTTTTCTGCCATTTCTTTGAGTATCCGGTTGGTGTCTCCTATTACAAAGTCTTCGTCAAGCAGTTTCAACGCATCGTTACTGAAGCCGGCTTCTTTTAGTTCTGTTGCCCATCTCGCCTTTGAGTCTATACTTATTCCTCTTGTACAGACTTTCGGGTCGTCAGTGCATGCATCTTGCAAGGACCCTTTCCAGAATGGTGTGTCCTTAGCGTTTTCAACAAGTGTATCAGTCTCTTTTTTGAGTGTGCTTGGGTCTATTTTACCGCCCTGGATGAGCTCATCTTGCTTGTTCCTGAATGCTTTTTCTGCAGCTTCGTCTATTTGGGTCTTGACAGACTCAGCACTTTCCTTGCCGAATTTCTTGGATGTCTGTTCTGCAATATCGTCTGCGGCTGCTTTACCCTGCTTGGTCCCGACAGCTTCGACTATGTCATCCATTTGTTCCTTAACAGCTTTTTCTGTCAGCTCATCAAGATTTTGCTTAACTGCCTGCCGGCCTTCTGTCTCAACAACTTCTGTCAGGCTGTCAGCGACTTCCTTGCTTACCTGCCTCTTTGCGCTTTTCTCAACAGTTTCGGAGCCTGCCTTGGCCACGCTATCGCCTTTTGCGAAGATGTTCTTGAACCATCGCCTGAAGCCGGTTTCTATGACCTCTTTTCCTTTTTCTCGGACAGCTTTTGTAACTACTGCTTTTCCGATGCCTGCGGTCATGAGCTGCAGTGCGGTCTGGCACGCGCCTTGTGACATGCAGTCCGCTGACCTT
>JAUVIW010000015.1 GCA_030592525.1 archaeon | reverse complement strand
TACGCAATACAGGTCGCTACGGACACAAGCTTCTCGAACAAGGTCGTGGACACCACGACAAGCAGCAGCGCCTACGAAAGCAGCGTGTTCATTGATTCGCAGACATACTACTGGAAGGTCAAGGCCACGGACGCGTTCACAGGCGACTCAGGATGGACCTCGTACTGGACGTTTGACATCGATGTCAACGACGCGCCGACGGTTCCGACGCTTTCGTTGCCAACAGACGGCTATGAGGAAACAGCCACACGGACAGTGGCGTTCGACTGGACAGACTCCTCAGACCCGGAAAGCGACCCGATTACGTACCGCTTGCAGGTGGACGACAACACAGGGTTCAGCACGCCGGATGTCGGCAAAACAGGATTGACATCAAGCGGCTACACCCTGACAGCGGGCGAGGCGCTCGCGGACGGCACGTGGTACTGGCAGGTAATGGCAGAGGACGACCGCGGAGGGCAATCCGCGTGGACCTCATACAACACGCTCATAGTGCACGTGAACACAGCGCCGCCAACACCGACGCACACAACGCCGGAGCACCAGTCAGAAGTTATCATACTGCCGACGTTCGACTGGAGCACGGAAGTTGACCCGGACTCAGACACAGTCACGTACGAGCTGCAGATAGACGACAACGAGGACTTCCTGTCCGCACACCTCCTCAAGGTAACGCTGTCGACAAGCACGTACACACTGCAAGTGGGAGAAGAGTTCAGTGACGGAACAGACTACCACTGGAGAGTCAGAAGCAAGGACAACAGCATCTGGGGACACTACTCCGACTGGAGCACGCACTGGACAGTCAGCGCGACAACAAACTTCGCGCCAAGCGTTCCGGTGCTTCTGACGCCGGAGAACGAGGGCACAGTGGAAAGCACGCAGCCAACATTCACCTGGGAGGAAGCAACGGACCCGGAGAGCAGCCCAGTGTACTACGACATGCAAATAGCGGAGGACGACCAGTTCACCATCGGCTCAGAAGGCAACACAGGGCAGTACGCAGACACGTTCAACTCAGAAGCATACAAGGACCCGAGCACGACCGCCAACTGGGACACGCAAAAGTCAGAGGTGCTGCTGCCAGTGGAAAGCACTGTGAACAACGTGGCAGCGCTCGCCAACGGCGGCTGGGCAGTAGCGAGCAGTGAAGTAGCTGGCGGGAACGAGGCAATACAGGCCATTGACCAGGTGAGCACAGAATGGTGGTCCGAGTGCACAGCAGGCACATGCCCGAACGAGTGGATAAAGGTATACTTCAATGACCAGAAGACCATTGACCAGGTCACGCTAACTGACACGACGGAAATGGGGTCGGCGTTCAGTGAGGGCACACTCGAGTTCAGCGACGGCACAGTAGTGCCGTTCACAGGAGTGGAGGACAACGGACTAGTGGCGCTGGAAGTCAACTTCGACCCCATTGACACCATCTACGTCATAGTGCACGCGGGAGCAGGAGTAGTCGGAAGCAACATCGGGTTCAAGGAAATCACTGTGCGCGAAGCCACGTACCAAAGCAGTGCAGAGGCAAGCAGCCTCACGGTTGACACGCTTGATAACGATATTGTCAGGGCAACGCTCACGCCAAACTTCGAGATAGTGCTTTCTGACGGAGTGGACTACGCCGACAACGGGCAGGGCGCGACCGCGACAGCAAGCACCCAGAGCGGCGGGCAAGAGGCAATTAACATAGTGGACGGGACGTTCTACACCAGCTGGGACAGCACCGAATCATCAGGGGCATGGCTGCAAGTAGCGTTCGGCCAGCAAAGGACAATCAACAGGGTGGAGCTGTTCGACAACGAGGACCCAAGCGTGAACTTCGGCGACGGGTACATCCAGTTCGATGACCAGAGCACGGTGCCGTTCACAGGCCTGCCGAACAACGGCGAGAGGCTGGCCGTGGAATTCGCCGACAAGGCGACCGGCTACATCAAGGTGGTGTCTGAATCAGGGGCAACAGGAAGCAACATAGGGCTCAGGAAAGTAGGCGCTTATCAGGCAGTGGAGCAGCCGACGAGTGTTATCTACGAGATGAGTGTTGACGGCGGAGGCACATGGGAGCCAGTGACGCCGGAAGTGGAGCACTACTTCAGCGGAACCGGAAGCAACCTCAAGTGGAAGGCCACGCTGACAAGCACGGAAACAGAGAAGACGCCGAAGATATACAGCGTTCAGATAGACTACGCAGCTGCCGGAGCCGGAGGCAGCATGACCGTCGAAAAGAGCGGTGTGGGCATGGGCACGGAGGCATACGCGCTCGGAGAGAACGAGGCGCTTGACCCGCTGACAACGTACTACTGGAGAGTGCGGTCCTCAGACCTGTCGCGCGCATCCGCGTGGAGCGACCCATGGTCGTTCGGAGTGGGCGACGTATCGCCGCCGAACAGCATCATAGTGTACTACACGGACGGGACCAATGATGAGTTCACGTTCCGCTCGCCGAACTGGCTCGAGGGCACGGGAAGCGTGCAGGCAACGCTCAAAGGCAAGTGCGGCTCGACCACGGACGGGACCACGTACGTGTACTACGACAGCATAACGCCGGACAACACCAAGGTGCTGGACCACATAGAGTTCAACGACGCCACAGGCGGAAAGGTGCCGATGATCGCGGCCGTCACGGTGGAACGCGCATGAAGGTGGAGTGGGCAAAGAGCCCGAGGGAAAAGATACTCGGGCTCATGTTCCGCAAGAGGATAGTGCGGCCGTTGGTGCTGGAGCTGCCGAGGGAGATGAGGATTGGCGCGAGCATACACATGATGTTTGTGCGGTTTCCGATTGACGCCGTGTTTCTTGATAGCAAGTTTAAGGTTGTTGACATAGCCACACTGCGTCCGTGGACGCTGAACTACACGCCGAAGAAGGCGGCGAAGTACATCCTGGAGATGAAGGCTGGTGCGGCGAAGTTCAAGACTGGTGACACTGTAAAGCTCGAGTGATATGCATATCACCCTGGTTTTTATTGTGGCGTAGTGTTAGCGCTGCAGGGGAGATTTTTCTGAAGATAGTTAGGACTAGTGCCTGCGTTGAGTGCGGGAACTGCGAGCGAGTGTGCCCCACGCCGGAAGAGTGCAATGGGTGCGGGCTCTGCGTCGAGAGCTGCCCAGTCGGCGCGCTGAAGATTGTCTACTCTGAAGAGGAGAAGGCATTGCTGCACGAGGTAGTCGGATGGAAAACAGTGCTGGGAGAGTACAAGGCGAATGCGTACGAGCCCGGGGTGCAGGAAGCTGAGCTGATGAAAGAGGTTCTTGGTGCGTACAGGGAAATGGACTGCGAATTGAGGGATGTTTTTGACGGGTATGTGAAGGAGGAGAACATCAAGCTTGAGAAAGGGCAAAGGGACTGCCTCCTCAAGGCGCTGGAGGCAGAAGCGCACGGGTACAGCGCGATTGACAATATGATAAAGGACTCCAAGCTGGAAGAGATTACTGTCAGCCAAGGAAGGGTGAGGGCGTACGGGAGGGGAAAGGGGTGGATGGATGCGGACGTAGAGTTCACCAACCCCGAGAAAGTGGTTGCGCTAATCAACAGGATGGCCAGGCCACTGGGCAGGAGGGTGACGCTCAAGCAGCCAAGAGTCAATGCACTGCTGCCTGACGGGTCAAGGATTCACGCGGCAATACCGCCGGTTGTGGAGGAGCCGTGCCTGACAATCAGGAAGTTCCTGGAAACGCCGCTCAGCCCCGATGACCTGGTGGGCGGAGGAGTGATTGATGAGGAAGGCATGTTCATACTCAGCGAAGCGGTGAAGCAGGACTGCAACATAATGGTCGCAGGGTCCACGGGCAGCGGGAAGACAACGACGCTTAACGCGCTTTGTACACTCATCCCAATGGACCAGAGGATAATCATAGTGGAGGAGACGCCTGAAATCAGTGTGCCGCACGAGCATTGTGTACGCCTCGTGGTCAATGATGCGCTGGGGATAACAATGCACTCCTTGGTCGGGGACACGCTGCGCATGCGGCCCGACAAATTGGTTGTCGGGGAGGTAAGGAACGAGGAGGAAGTGAAGGCGCTGATGGACACGATGCTCGCGGGCCAAGGGAAAGGAAGCCTGTGCACTTTCCACGCGCTGAGCGCAAGGGAGGCAGTAGCGCGGCTGAGGGGGCTGGGTGCAAGGGAAGCGGACCTCAACGCACTGCACTGCGTCGCAGTGCAGAGGAGAATAACGCACAAGGGAAAAGAGAAGAGGGTCATCACGGAAATCGCGGGGATTGTTGACGGCAAGCTCAAGACAGTGTGGAGGAGGAAATGAGGGAAGCGTATGCTGGAGCGGGCGTGTTTCTCGCGGCGCTCTCGCTGCAGTTGTTTCATGAGTACGGGTGGGTGGCCGCAGTGGCGCTTGGGCTGCTGGCCGCTGCCGCGGTGCGGCATTACCCCACTGTCAAAGAGAAAGCGCGCATAGGCGCGCTCGAAAAGGAGCTGCCCGGCGCGCTAAGGCTCGCGGCCGCGCGCATGCAGATGGGGATTGACTATGAGGCAGCGGTGCTGTCACTGGCGAAAGGCGAGGGTGAATTGGCAAAGGAATTCAGGCGCGTGCGAAAGGACAGCGACACCATGCCCGTTCCCGAAGCGCTGATTGCGATGGCTGGAAGGGCGGAGTCAAAGTGGGTGCGCAGGGCTTGTTTGCTGCTGGTGGACTGCTACGAAAAGGGCTCGAGCCCGGGGCACGTGCAAAAGCTCGCCGAGGAAATAGACCAAAGGCAGCTCGAGCTGGCGCGTGAGTACTCGGGCGTTCTCGCCACAGTATCCATAGCATTCATCGGGGTGAGCGCCTTGTTTCCCGCGCTGTTCCAGGCATACGTGATAGTGGGGTCACGGTTTTTGTCGGCTACGATTACTCCCATCGAGGCGCTGGCAGTGCCCGCAATCGTGTTCCCCGCGCTCGATATCCTGGTGGTGGGGATAGCGAGGTGGAGGCGGCCATGGAGCCTGTAGAAAAAGAGCTCCCGGACGCATTGTTTCATGCGGCAGCGCTAGCGCATTTCATGCCGCCGGAGCAGGTGATAGAACAGCTGTCAGAGGGGTACGGGCCGCTGTCAGAAGGATTCAAAAAGGCTTCAAAAGCGGTCAGAAGGGGCTCCCACCTGGGACAAGCACTGGGATGCATGGCACAAGAGTCCAAGTCCAATGTGGTGCGCCAGGCGCTCTCCCTGCTTGCCGAAGGCCTGGATTCGGGCGCAGACGTGGGCGCTGCATTGAAGGAGACAGCAGAGCATGCCCGCTCAATTCAGAGGGTCCGGGCCGAGAGAAAGGCCATAATCGCTGTCGAAAAGCACACCCTGCTTTTGGCTGGCGGGCTCCTGGTGCCGCTCATCCTGGGCACGATGAGCAAGGTGGTCGGGGGCCTGAGCCTGGGGCCGACGGCAGTGGCCGATGCGGCGGTGCTCGGGAGCCAAATCTACCTCGTGGAGTACGCTGTTATTGCTTCGGGATTCGCGGGCATGCTCGAGGGCGACTGGCGCAAGGGCATCAAGTACGCCGCCATGCTGGTGCCGGCGTCACTGGGGCTGTTTTACCTGGCGGCATAAGCCTTTTAAACCACGGGCTCGTAGTCCCGGTTATGGAGCTAGTCGAAATACGCATAACAAAGGACATGGACCTTAAGGGATACACGCTCATAGAGGGGTTTCCGGGCATAGGGCTCATAGGCACCATCGCCGTCGGGTACCTCAATGAAAAGGTGAAGAGCGAGAACATCGGCTACGTGCTATCAAAAAAGTTCCCGCCAATGGCTAGCATCCACAAGGGCGAGCCGGTCTTCCCGGCAAGGATTTACGTTAACAAGAAGCACAAGCTCGTGCTGTTATTCTCTGAGTTTGTCGTGCCGTCGAACACTGTGTTCGACCTCGCCGAAGGCATTCTCGCGTGGGCAAAAAGCAAGGGCATGAAGCGAATCATCTCACTCGCCGGAATGACCTCAAGAAAGGCCGGGGACAAGAAGACGCAAATATACGGGATTGCGTCGACCAAGGCCATTGCAAAGGAGCTGGACGAGCACAAGGTGCGGTTGATTACAGAGGGAATAACCACCGGAGTCAGCGGAGTGCTGATGGCAAAGTGCCACATGGAAAACTTCCCTGCGATGTCGCTCCTCGTGGAAACAGAGAGGGGGTACCCTGACCCGGGTGCCGCTGCTGAACTCCTGGAGAAGCTCGAGGAGTTCCTTGGGTTCGACATCAAGACCGCGGATTTGGTCAAGGAAGCCGAGGGCATTGAGAAGCGCATGAAGACCATGCTCGACCAAATCAAGGTAGGGAAAATCAAGTACAAGCAGGCTGAGGAAAACCTGCCGATGTACGGGTGATGCAATGCGCGAGGCACAGGACGAAGTGAAAAAGTTCGATGTGGACCGAGACTGGGACCACTACTGCGTCAAGGATTTGTTGCTCAACATGACAGAGGAAGTGGGCGAGGCCTGGAATGTCATCAAGTGGGTCGACAAGGACACGGAGAAAAGGCTTGTCGCGGAGAACCAGGACGAGTTCGAGGACTTTGTCGGTGATGCCCTGTTCCTCATACTCAAGATAGCGAACCAGACGGGCGTGGACTGCGACAAGGCATTCAAGAGGACCATGCAAGATTATTACGAGCGCTTTCCGCCGGAAAAGGCCAGGAAAGCGGGCCACGCAAACAAGCTTGCGGGTGGCGTGGACGAAAAGCGCTAAAGCTTTTAAATGACCGGTGATTAGCAAGAACAGAGGTGTACTAGTGGACTTGAAGGAATACCATAAGCTTATGGCGCCAAGGCTAACAGTCCTAGTCACCACAGTGGACGAGAAAGGGAGGGCTGATGTGAGCCCGTTCTCGTTTGTGTCCCCCATCTCGTTCGACCCGCCGTTGCTCATGATATCATGCGGGCTTAACAAGCACGTTTACTGGAACATCCAGCGAATGAAGGAATTCGTGATAAACATCCCGACTGAGAAGCAGCTCGAGCAGTTGTGGCTCACGGGCGGCAAGTGGGACCCCAATCAGTCGAAAATACAGAAAGCCGGGTTCAAGACAGAGCCCGCGCAAAAGGTCAGGCCGCCGCTGCTCAAGGAGTGCGCAGCGCAAATAGAGTGCTATGAGGAGTTCTCGAAAAAGGCCGGGGACCACATCATGATTGTCGGAAAAGTGGTGTCCATGCACGTGAAGGACGACCTCGTGGACAGCAAGGGCAACCTCCGCGTGGACAATGTGAGGCCACCACTGCACGTGAGTGACAACCTCTTTGCGTTCCCGTACGTCACGAAAAGCGTTTAAGAGGCACCGAAAAGCATTAAAAAGCACACAATTCCTAATCAAGGATAGGTGAAATGGATGGCAAAACCGCTTATTGACCCCGAGCTACGAATGAAACTCGTCCGCAGCGTGATAAACGAGTGGAACTGGTACAGGAGCAACAAGGACCAAAACTGGAACCCGCCAAAAGGCATTGACAAGAAGCTCGACAAGGCATTCAGTGACCCTGCGCTATGCAGCATACTCACAAAAATCGGGAGCAGGCCGGGCGCCAGGCTGCTCGACGACATACTCACCAAAAACAAGAAGAGAATAGCTATTGCGGAAAGCGGTGGCAGCACGGCATTCCACTACCTGGACAAGGACCACGTGTTCGACTTCAAGACCGTGGACACAATGCTCAAAAAAGTGCCAAAGGGCACCAAGATAACAGTCAGGACATTCAGCAACAGCGGGCCGCACATAATCGTGGACGACCTCTCAGAAATCCTGGAGCCCAAGGACTTCCATGACCCCTCAGCAAACTTCAAGAAAAAGAAGAAGCTGAAGCCCGAAAACCACTTCAGGCTCGCGCGAAGGGCAATGGTATGAGTTGATTGCATATGGCGATGTCAGCGAAAAAAAAGGTGTACGGAAAAGGGCACGGGTTTGAAATAAGCGAGCACAGGTACGTACCCAAACTGCCCGGCGACGTGAAAAAGCTGACAAGCGGGCACGCCAAGCTATTGCAGCACCTGAACGGGGAAGAGCTCCACGACGCGCTCATGTACGCTGACTACAACTCACTGCCAGGAGACTTCAAGGGCTCACTGAAACAACAGCAGCGCGAATACCTATTCAAGCGAGCAGACAAGAAGGAAATAAAGGAGGCAGGTGAACTGCAGCAAAGGCTCGAACGCCTGCTCAACGACCACCCCAGCATACGCGATGACCCAGCCTATTCCGTCATGACTTATGAGACGAAGCAGGCGCTCGCACAAGCCCTCGAAAAAAGGCCTGTGAAAGGCCTTGAGCTCAAGGACGTATGGCTTGACATCCGAGGCATACTCAAGGATAAGAGGGAAGCCAAGTGATAGCGTACCTCGCACTGCTCGCAGTCGGCGTGCTGACAAAGCTCAACGACGACCTTGTGGACGTTGTCAAGGCACCCAACTGGATTGCGTATGTTACTGGCATAGCCTATGGTGCGCTCGGCGCATGGGTCGTGCTCACACAGCCAATACTCGCTCCGCTGGGCATAGGGATTATCATCGGGCTGCTTTTCACGGGGAAGATAGACCACCCCTCGCACGGCTTGGCGATAGCTGCGTTCCTGTTCACGCTATCAACAGTGGGGTTCCCGCGCGTTGATGTTGCTCTCCTAGTGGTGTTCTCAGCGGCGAGCCTTGCGGACGAACTCTTGCACGAGCGGCTCAAGCACTGGTTCTTCAGGAACAGGATGAGCATGGAGACAGTGGCACTGGGCGTATGGGCATTCACGGGCGTGTGGCAGCTGCTAGCAGGAATAATCTTTTTCGACATCGGCTATTTGGTCACAGGACGCTTGACGCAATCAATGGGAAAGCCAGCGAAGCGTCGGCGTAAACAGTGACAGTGTTCGCGTCCTTCTCAATCTTGCTCCATGACTTTGCCTCGTTAGTCGTCGCGCCGCTCAAGGAGCCGTCGTATTCCTGTGCCGTTGTGACATACAATGCATAGTCCAGGCCACCGCGCAGTATGTTCACGCCGATTGTGTGGTGCTTGGAGATGCCGCCGCCCAGGACAACGGCGCCAACCTTGTCCGCAGCGAGGACAGTGTCCTCGATGCGCTTCATGTCCGCCGTCACGTCGATGCCGAAGGACTTGTTGTCCTGCTTGAAGAAGTATGTCTGCAGGCCAATGGCAGAGTCAGTTATGCCTGGGGAGAAGACGGGGATATCGTTCTTCGCGCACCAGTGGAGGAAGGAGCCTTCGTCGTCGAGCGACAGGCCGATGTCGCGGATGAGCTGCGACGGTGACACTGTCTCGTTCGCGTGCTTTTCGAAGATGGGCTTCATCTTTTGTTCGAGTAATTCGTAGTGCTTGTTCTCGACCAGGATGTTGCCCAGGCGGTTGATGCCCCTTGCATTGAGGTCGAGGTCGTCCATGCGGAAAGAGCCAATGCCATAAGAGCCGTAGGACTTGCACAGGTCGTGGTCAATGCTGCCACCAGTCGTGATAACCATGTCAACGCACTTCTTCTCGCACAGCTTCGCGATGGTGCCGCGCAGGCCCGAGGCCACGAGGTTCGCCGTGAACGCGAGGATGGTGAAAGCCTTGTCGTCACGCATGCGCCTGAACAGCTTTGCGCCTTGGGCGAGGCTGGTGGCCTGGAAGCCCATTGAGCTGTAGGCCTCAAGCACGTCGGCGACGCGTGCGCCTGAATCAAGATGGGTATCATTAACTTGCATTAGGGGAATCACCTTTTTGCCGCGATTAGGTCTCGCGGTCGTAGAACCTTATGAAGGCTAGGCCAGCCATGATGAGCAGGAAGTACACGAGCAGCGTGCTGTCCTGCGGCCTTATGGGCACTGCGGGAATCTCGAACTCTTCCTCGCCGGCGTAAGCCGTGCTCGCTGCCGAGACAGCGGAAGGCTGCAGGAGCGGCGGCTCGGTGCGGCCCGTGATGGCGTTGAAGCCATTCGTCTTGAAGTTGTTGTTCACCTCAACAGGCTGGCCGTTCACGAACACGTAATTATTGTTGTCGGGGTCGTAGCGGATGGCGCCGCCAGTGCCCTTCAGGTAAGTTATCAGGGCGTCTTCTAGGAGCGTGTTGCCGTCGCCGTCCTTGATGGTCATCAGCGTCCTGCCAAGGGCGTCGACCTTGGTCTCAATAATCCTTATGAGGTTGGCCTCAACGTGCTCCTCGCCCTTCTCGTAAATGCGTATTTCCCCGGTGTCCTCGTCAATCTCTATCTGGTCAGAGTCATACGTCTCCTGCAGGCCGTTGTACCAGAGGTCGAACTTCGTCTCATTGCCTTCCTGGTAGAAGCGCCATCCGGAGCGCTCGTCATCCTCGATAATGCCGTTGCCGTTCAGGTCCTTCTCCGCGTCAACGCGTGTTATGACGCCTAGCTTGTCGCCGCCTGGGATGCCTGTCTGCGAGGCGTCCAAGCCGAACAATCGGTTGAGCTCGTCGTAGGCCTCCAGTGTTTCTCCGGTCGTGCTCGTGAACGGCGTGCCGCGCGTGGCCTGGAGCCACTCCTTGCCGGTGATGGTCGGGCGGAAGTAGCGCGGGATGATGTAAATGTGGTCGCCGCGCTTCACTATGGTGCCGCCGGTGAAGACCGCGGAGCGGAACGACATTGACTCGTTCGCGTAGTCAAGCTCGGCTCCGGAAGTGACTGCGAGCGGCTCCGATGAATAGATCATGCGGCCGTCGACGTGGTCCATCTCAAAGCGCTGGTTGCCGTTGTAGTCAACGCCGAAGTAAACTGCACCCTCGTCAGTCTCGAGGTCGCGCATGACGCCCATCAGGCGCTCGAGCTCGACGAAGTTCTCGTCCTCGAACTTGTTAACGATTGATGGGTTGAACGTGATGGCACCCTCGGGGTCCACTTGGAACAGGTCGCAGTCGCCCTCAACAGGCAGCGAGATGGCTGTGTTCGGGATGACCAGTGCGGGCAATTCCTCGTCCATCCACTTGAATGGGACCAATGCGCTTGAGAGCAGTGTGCGGTCGCCGATGCGGAGCTCGTTGCCCTGGATGGTGACACACTTGTCTGCCTCGGCGTGGCCCCCGCTAACCGGGCACAGGTTGATTGGGAGCCCGGAGTCCTCTATCCAGTCGATTGTCGCGTCCTTGAGGTGCGCGTAGTAAATCTTGCGGAACGCCATTCGGCCGCTCGCAGAGTCCTGCTCCGAATGGATGTTGGTCTGCAATTGGCCAGGCGCGAACAGGTCGGCGCTGATGTTCAGCTGCTCGCTGAAGCCCTCGATAAAGTCCTGGACCGGGAGGTCCTCGAGGCCGGGCAGGCCCTTGAGCTCCTCTATCTGGTTGGTTTCCTCTGCGAGGACAACAGGGTCATGTATGTGTGAGCCGCCGATGATTATGAAGGAACGCTCCTTGCAGGACAACAGCTCGCTCATGCAGCGCTGCGTTGTCTCGACCTTGCCCTCAATGTCCACGGGACCCTGGTGGATTCCATTGAGGATGACGTAGTCAGTGATGCCCAATGCAAGGGCTGGCAGCAGCATACCCGGAACCACGTCAGCAGTCATCTGCACCGCACCCGAGACAATGAGGTAAGCGCTCTGCGCGCCTATCTTGGCCTCGCACTTGGCCTCAACAAGCTCGCATGGGACGGTCTCCTTGCAGTCAATGATGCCACTCTCAGACTCGACGGATGAGTAGCACGTTTCCAGGTCCTTCATGCTCGTGACCTGTGAAGTGAGGAAACTTTCGGCGGCGCCGAATGTGCCTCGGCTCAATGCGGACACTGTTGTCAATCCGGCGGTGGCGCGGGCTGCCATGGAGAGGGTTGGGACGAAGAACAGGGTTGTTCCCGCAATCATCAGGTTGGAGTGCAGGCCCCAGTCAGTCAGCTTGGAGCTCATGGTCCAAGTCTTCGGGAACGCGTCCTTGACCTGGTTCTCGGTGCCGAACATGTGCTTGTACATGTCGACGTTCGAGGAGCGCATGCCCATCGCGCTGATGAGAGTCCCTTTGGCGAGCTCGTTCATTGACGCCGGGTCCTCGACCATCACGACGCCGTGGTTGTCCCAGCCACGGATGCGGACCATGTAGCCACCCTTGTGCTTGTCAAAGCGCGTGACACCCTGCGGCCGCTCTTCCGCGAGCTGGATTAGCTCTGGGTAATTGTTGTACATCAGGCCGCCGAAGGCGAGGACGTAGCCCATCTCGCTGAACTTCGTGGCGGTTGTGGGCTCAGCGCCGAATGAGGTCATCAGGCCGCGGATGTCATCGACAACAAAGCCTCCGGGACCGACCTGCGCTATGACGTCCATTGACTTGGGCGTGCCGTACACCTGGATGCTTGAGGACTCAGTGAACAGCGGCGAAGCCATTTCCTTGTCCCACTCCAGCGTGAGGCCTGGTGAGTGCATTGTCAGGTAGCCTTCCAGCTCCAGGAATGTCCCGGCGTTGTGGAGGCCGTAAGCGATGAGTGTGACGCGGCGGTTGAGAGTGTAAATGGTGCGCAGCCATGATGTGATGAGGAGGCGGTTTACAAGGTAGCCGGCGCGGCTCGCCATGTAAGAGTCCTTGCCGCGGCGCGCGAGTATCGCGCCGAGGTCACCGCTGAGGCCCGCCTTAGTGTAGCCGTCAAGCCACTGCATGCGCGCCTTGAACGTGTGAAGTGTGCTAAGGGCATCAGCTGAAGTGCCCAAACCATGAATCTTCGCATAATCCTCTGCGACGTTCGCATAAGTCTTCACTATGCCACCTGAATACGTCTTGCGGAGGTTGTCGAGAACGGTTTGTGATTCCCCCAGTATTTTTGACTGAGATGCTTTTTGCGAAATAAATGCTGCTTGAGCTCCAGGGTCATCTGGGTTTACCCTATTCGCCTCAGCAAAAATATCATCAAGTTCCCTCTCGATTGCATGGGACCGCTCTAGTGTGTTCATGCGCGATTTGGTGAGAGGGTCCACACCAGTAAATGCATTGATTTTCTTTTCGAGAGTGGCCACCTCCGCCAAAGCAGCAGAATCAGGAGTGCTGTATTGAAAAATATGTTGGGCATTCCGCTGTTTAGCTATAGCCAAATCATTCTGGAGGTCAGTGAGCTCCTGCAACTTAGCCGGATAAGACTTCAAAAGATCTTGAGTGGGCAAGAGTTTAGAAAGAGCTATCTTGTCAGATTCTGAGATGACATCGGTGAACTGACTTGCCTTAAAATTCTTATAGAACTTATCGTCGTTCTTCGCAAGCTTCGTGATAACTTCTTCGAATGTGTAGGGTTGCTGGCGTGCCGCAGCACGCGAGTCAATTAACTGATTGTAGAATTGCTGGTCAATAGCACCAGAGTGAAGGAATTGGTCCTGCGTTACGCCAATCTTACCTAGAAGGTTATCCAACTGATTGGGATTATTCACACTACTTAAATCAGAGCGCAGGGTAGCCTCAATGTAATCGTCTACACGCCGTACCTGAGAAGATGATTCTATTACAGCATCAGACATGCGATTAATGCTACTAATGGACTTCCTCGCGTCAGTCAAATCATTGACAACGCCTGGACCACCAGCCTTCATGTTCTTCAGCGAAACAGAGAAGTCACCGATGTCCGTGTCAATGCGGTTGAATGAGCTGGTGAGATAACTATCCGAAATCTTGGCGCCGATTGAGCTCTTGCCGATGTTCTTGAGGTATCTAATCTTGCTCAACAGCGGCACGGCCATCGCGCCGAAAGCCTCGGCCATGAAAACCATCTGCATCGCAGTGTCGAACACGGCGAGCTTCTTCATGCGCGCAGTGAAGTACAGGTAAGTGCGGGGGAGCACGAACACGGCGCCGC
>JAUVIW010000005.1 GCA_030592525.1 archaeon | reverse complement strand
GAAGTCCGCTTCCACTTACAAAATCAAGGTCACGGCCGCCGGCTCAGGCGAGCAGGCATACCACTTCGCAACCAGATTCATCGGCGTAGTAGAACCCGCAACAGGCAAAGGCACAGTAATCTCAAGCGGCGGCCCACCACCGGACGACGGCGAAGAAGAAGTGTTCGTCTACGAGGGTGACACAGCGGGTGGCAAGGACGATTGGTCGTACTCCTATGAAGTTGATGCAGAAGGCAAGTCATCAAAAATAACCGTGCGCACCAGCTCAGGTGAATTAGTTGAGCTCGATGCGACGGACTACTTCAATGACGGCACCATCATCCCATCCGAGTTCTCACCATCCGAATCAGTTCCAAGCCTCTTCGAAAACGATTACGGCGAAACCAATTGCTTCGCCACCTACGACTACGCATGGAGCGAATGCTCAGCCGCAGGCAACAGTAAATTCACCACACCACTAAACAAAGGCACACTCACCCAATTCCTAATGACCCCCGGCGCAGGCATCGCAGTAATGTGGGCCGGCTGCGACCACGACTCAATAAACGCCATCGAAAAGTACTTAGCACAATACAACGGCGAAATGCCGGACGAAGAAGAGGATTTCCTAACGGCATGGGTTGCTGCAGTAAGCCCATCAACGCTTTGCGATGAAATGCAAAGCAAGTGGTCCGAAACCAAAATGAAGCCCATGCTCATGGAGTACCAGCAAGCAGGTGTGTCATCATCATACTCCTACATCAACTCTGAAACAAATGAGTTCAGGTACACATGGGAAGACTATGTCCCCACAAAAGAAACAGAGCGGAAAACCGAGCACGCAATCCGCGATTGCCGCAACTGCGAGCACGACTTCGACCGCCTATCAAACGAAATATATTACGCCGCAAACCCAAACGAGCGGGAACTTGAGTGGATTGACAACGTCGGGCTCGGATGCGCAGGCATCGAACTGGCAACCAGCTGGGCAGCACTAACAGGCATCGGCGCAATAATCCCCATTGCGGCAGGAGTATGCGAACTCGGCGCAGACATCATCACGGGTGTAGCCCGCACCGGAACAGCGGGGCTTGAAGCAACATTCGGCGGCAGTGGCGACTGGGGCAAGGTCGGGTTCAACTTCGCCATCCTCGCTGTTTCCACCGCACCCGGACTAACCGGCGGCGGCGCCAAAAAGGTTACGAAATGGGCTATGAGCCTGTCAGACGACTTGGTACTGCTTGCAGCAAAAAGCGGGCTCGCAGACGAAACGCTCGAAGGATTCTTCAAGGCAGCAAGAAAAAAACCTGAGCTCATGACAAACATCGGCGCCAAAATGGGCCGCAACGCCCTAAACCCCGGAGACCTCAAGCGCCTAATCAACAACGTCTTCAAGACCGACGCAGGCATCGAAGGCGTCGAAAAAGTGCTCAAAACAAGCGACAAAGCAAGCATCGGAATTAAAGCCACGATTGATGTGTTTCAAAAGCATGATAAAATTGGACTTGAGCTTTTGGAGCAGGGGTTCAAGCCCAGTAGGATTGATGAGATTGGTGATCTTTTAGGGAAAATGAAGGATGCGAGGATTGCACGTGCGGGCGATGTCGCAGAATTCGAAGCATTGATTGCTTTTGAAAAGAAGTTCCCATCAGGCAGTGGATACGAGGTCCTCAAAAACGTTAAAATAAAGGGATTAGGTGGCGCAACACGCGGCGAACTTGATATCCTCGTGCTCAAAAACGGCAAAGCTGTTGAAATTGGGCAGGTGAAATACCCCGCTCACTTGGCTGGAGCAGCTAAAAGCAAGTTAGGAGAGCAGATACATCTTCTAAGTAGTGAATTGGATGAACTCTCATTCAGTCACAGTTTAACAAAAGAAACATTTAAAGATGTCTCCAACATAGGTAAAATTGCCGTTGGGCCCAAGAGTAGCAGTGGCTATGACATGGCTCTAAAATTAACCAGCACAGAGTTCGAAGATGTCGCACTAGTATTCGGGAGGAGTTAAAATGGGTGTGTCCTTTATCATAAGACTCAAAATAAAAGACAAGAAACGCACACAGGAGATAATTGCAGATTTCGAGAAAATAGGCTATAAGTATTATGGAGGGCATTCTATTACAATGCCCGGTCGCTGGTTACAGGAAGCTGAAGATATGGGGTGGCATCATGCTTGGGACTATTTATATGAGAAGTCAGGGTGGAAAGGTTACCCCGCTGTCCTCAAAGGAGATGAAGTCAGCAGGATGATGAAAAAAGTAAAAATTGATCTTGAAGAGCATAGCCATACTGGTGACAATGCGGTGGACTTTGAGTGCTTATACAAATTTTTGGCGATTGCAAAAAAATACGGCATGGACATAGAATATACGTGAAGGCGCTTATGAAAAAAGATGTTGGGGGCAAGTATGTAGTTTATGTGATTTTGCTAATATTAATTTTATTCTCCCAACCTACATTTGCTGTCAAGTGTAACAGCCTTACGAACGACGTGTTCAAGTCCGACGCAGGCATCGAAGGCGTCGAAAAAGTACTCAAAACAAGCGACAAAGCAAGCATCGGAATTAAAGCCACGATAAACGTGTTCCAAAAATATGGTGACGAAGGCCTTGAGCTATTAGAACAGGGCATGAAGCCGTCTAGGATAGACGAGATTTCTGACGTTCTTGAAGAGCTGAAGCGTGTCGGTGTTAAGGGTGGTACAGAGGGCAATGTGAATGAGGTTGCTGCTTTCCTTAAGCTTAGTGATGAATATGGGGATGGGTATACAATACACCGCAACGTGGATTTATTTGATGCTAGCGGCCGGAAATTGGGTGAAGTAGACAACCTTGTTACCAAAAACAGTAACATAGTTGATATAACAGAAGTCAAAAGCAGCGCAACTAATGTAGGTAAAGCGGATAAAGGCTGGAGACAAGTCGATGATGCGAAGAGATTTTTCCAGGATGGGGATGTCGCAAGCATTAAGTCACACGGAAACACATTAACGAATGCGGACTTGCCGAACTTAAACGCGAATAATGCTAAAACACGTGTGTTTGGGCCTTCTGATGCTAGTGCTTCCCTTGGTTATTCAGATGCTACTAAGCTGTCGTCAGACGACATAAATAAAATACTTGGAGCATTCATTAAGTGAGTTAATATGAGCACGATTTTGGAAGCGGTAATCCCGCAAGTAAGCGAGGAAAAGAAGAAAAGGATACTCTCAGAGTTTGATACTCTCCTCAATGGTGATTTTAAGGGAAAATGGTGTGATAGCTCAGAAATTGCAGACCATTTGTATGTTTACCCCGTTTTTGTCAAGTTGGATGAGGCTGGAATTAAAAGTGGGTCTTCTTTTTTCAAGAGAAGGGAAGTGGGCATAAGTGTTGTTGAGGATGAAGACCTGCCAAAACTCATTGAAACGCTTTGCTCTGCACAAGATGAGGCCAGGAAGCAGACGGATTTAGTTGGGCTTCTGCCACAGCTTGATTTAAACATACGTTTCATTAAGTTAGTACTGAAAAACAAGTGCAAGTTGGAGATGGTGTGGTAATGGATACAAAACATTTTCTTGTGATTGGCGTGGTGTGCGCGATTCTCTTAGTAGTGTTATTCTTCCCGTTCGGCGGTCCCGCACCAGTGGACTGCGGGAGCGACTACGGCTGCTTCCTGCCACACGCGCTCAACTGCACGCTCGCAAAAGCTGACATTAATGGCACGCTCATGGAGGTCAAGGGCCCTGCTGACGGCGGGTGCGAGGTGTTCATGAGCACGCCCGAAGGCGACATGACCTGCACATTCCCATCAAACGCATCCTCTCTCTCAGGGTTCAACATGGAGGAGGCGTGCGAAGGCGAGCTCGCCACAAAAATAGCTGAAATCGGTGAAGTTGTCCGCACAGCGTCACAAGACCTGTACGCCACAAGCTACTCCTGCATACCAGGCACGCTTTGGGATACAGACCGCAGCACCCTGATTGTGCACGGCCCCGTCCACCCCATCCCCGAAGTAGTGTACTGCCACGTCACATTCACGTTCATCGTGCCCGAGAAGACCGGCCTAATGACCATCAACCATTACTTCAACCGCACTGACGAAGAGATTTACGTTGCGTACGAGAGCGACCAAGGCCTCAACATCACTGAATGGTGCACCGACAACATGGACTACGACCACTTCAGCAACAACGGCACAGTACGCTCAAAAGCACTGGAATACGCAAACGTGGACGGCGTAGACTACTGCCACCTCGCGTTCTACGAACAGGGCTACGACATGCCCGCACTACAAGGCGACGTAGTCTACGACGAAAACGGGCAGACTGTCGCGATAATCAAAACCAGCCAAGGAAGCGTGCTCCAAAAAGTGTTCCAAAAGGAGTGAAGTAGTATAATACAGCCTATTGGCATATGTACTTCAATAAAAAATAGGAATATGAATCCAAGAATAGGTAAGGCCCTACTTAAAGTTCCGAAGAACAGCATCACGTAAGAAACCCTGGTAAAAAGAAGTAATCTCCTGCGCGACCTGCCAATTTGTCTTGCCGTATTCCGCTAATGGCACTATTTGGTTAACAGCCTGTTTCACAGCTGTCTCGAAATCAGGGGATTGCAGGGACTCGTTGACTTGTTTGGCGGTGAAGCCCTGCTGTCGGAAAGAAGCAACGAATTGGCTGACAAACCCCTGCAAACGCGGGTCAGTTTCCACGTGCTGCCTCACATTATCCTTAAGCTTCTCGGAAATCTCGTTGATCTTAAGCCTGTTGTTGGAATAGCGCTCGCGCGCCTCCTTGTTCACAAGATCCTTCTGCCCCTTAATGATATCATTGATTTTGTTTACGGTAATCTGCCGCAGCGTATCCTGACGAGTCTCATCCTTAACCCGATCAACCCTACTACCCGTTTCAGTTACTTGTTGTGAGACTATACCCACATGCTTCTCAACTGACTTGGCACGACGTATTATGCGGAATATAATCACAGCAAAAACAAGAGCAAAGAAGCCACCAATGTAAACTATGTAATCCTTCACCCTATTCACAATAGACTGGGTGAAGCGGACTGGATGGGTTTCCTCAACTGAGTTGCCACCGGGGTCCATTGCCTTGATTATGATTTCGTTGTTGCCTTCCTCGAGGTCGATGTTGAATTTGAAATAGCCCTCTTTGTCAGCATAGCCCATTTCCTGGCCATTGACGGTGATAGCCACGTTACAGTTCTTCTCCTCATTCCAAACGCCCCTGTAATTGTGCGCAGCGCACAAAGCAGCGGAGTCAGTGGTGCCAGATATTGTGAGGGAGCGGTCGGTAACCTCCTCACTAATGGAGTCGAGATTCAAGGAAACAGAGTCGTCCCAAGAGGCAACCTCAAAAGCATTAGATAAATCGAATGTGTTTGCATTATTTGCATTTAAAACAAATTCGACTATACCATAAAAACCCACATTTACAAGGCCATCAACAGTCACAATATCTTCAGATAACAGTTCTAAACCGTCAGGGACGCTACCAATCTCAACAGAAACATTAAACGCATTATACTGAGGATTTAATAAATCAATACGCACAGATACTGTTCTTTCCTGACCTTCAGAAAATGTGATAGGATTAGGTGTCGGCTTCAACTCAAAATCATCAACACTGAGCGCGCTCGCTGCGAGAGCAGTTGACAGCAACAGGCACAGGAAGAATAGGCGGCGCATCGCAACGTAAAACGCGGAGCCGCTATTTAAAGGCAATGTGAAGCCCAAAGCAATATAAACTATAGCCCACATATAATTGGCTATAGTGAAAGGGGTGTGATGATGGCTACAACAGTCCAAATAAGCGAGGAGCTCAGGGAAGAGCTGGCGGCAAAGAAGCTGTACGAAAAGGAAACGTACGAGGAAGTGATACGCGACCTGATAGAGGACTCCGCAGAGCTCTCGGAAGAGACGAAAAAAGAGATAGAGCAGGCAAGAAAAGAGTACAAGGAAGGGAAATACAGCACCCTAGCCGAAACCAGGAAGGAGCTGGGCCTCTAAATGTACGAGATAGCGATATCAAACCAGGCTAAGAAAAAGCTCAAAAAGCTTAGCCCCGACACACAAACCCGCATCCTGAACGCACTCGAAAGGATACGAATTCGCCCGGAAAAGCACGTGCGGAAGATAGTTGACAGCAAAGCCTACCGATTAAGAGTAGGAGACCAACGTGTCATACTGGACATCATGGAAGACAAACAAGTAATACTCGCCATGACAATCAAGCACAGGAAAAACGCGTACAAGAAAAGGTGAGTGCGCTCACAAACCAAGAAGGAAAAGCATTAATGCCTTCTGGGAATGCAATCTGTTCTCAGCCTGGTCAAAGACCACGCTCCGCGGGCCGTCGATGACGTCAGAGGTTACCTCGTAGCCGCGCATCGCGGGGAGGCAATGCATGAAAATCGCGTCAGGGCGAGCCATCGCCATTGTGGAGGCATTGACTTGAAACGGCTTTAGTAAGTTGATGTGCAAGTCCAAGTCCTCGCGGAGAATCCCGTAGTTCAGCCAAGTGTCAGTGTACACGACGTCGGCATCGCGCACGGCGTCAGACGCAGAGTGAGAAATGTGAACAGCGCCGTTTACCTCCTTGACAATGCGCTGCGGGACATCGTAACTGCCCTGCGGGCAGCCAACAGTAATCGGGTTGCCAAGCAAAGCACCCGCACGGATTAAGTCAAAAGTAACATTGTTGTTGCCGTTGCCGAGGTAGCAGATCTTTGCCTTTGACGGGTCCTTGTCCTTCTCGCGCATGGTGAGCAAGTCAGCGAGGGCCTGGCAAGGATGGGCGTTGTCGGAAAGCGCGTCAATCACCGGAATGCTCGCGTTCTCGGCGAACTCACGAATCATGGACTGCTCGTTCGCGCGGAACATCGCGATGTCACAAAAGCGAGACGCAGAACGCGCAGTGTCGGCGACCGACTCCTTCTTGCCCATCGGAGAGTTTTCCATGGAATAAAAGATTGCGTGGCCGCCAAGCTGAGTCATGCCCGCCTCGAACGACAAGCGTGTCCGCAAGGAAGGCTTCTCGAAAATCATGAGAAGCGTCTTGTGGGAAAGGGAAGAGTAGTAGTCCGCGGGACTGGATTTCACGACGCCGGCCTTGTCAAGCAGGGAGAGGAGCTCTGCTTTGGTTAAGTTATTGATTTGGAGTAAGTCCTTCACTCAATCACCGTGCCTGCCTTTCCTTTCAGGGCTTTGGTTAAGTCGTTGAGGGCGCAGATAATAGTCTTGCCGCCGTGCTCGGCAAAGCGGGCGGCGGCCTCCACCTTGGGCTTCATCGAGCCCTCGGCAAACGCGCCAGCCCTAAGCCAGCGGCGCGCGTCCTTGACGCTTAGGTAGTCAACAGGCTCCTGGATATCAGTGCCGTAATTCGCGTAAACGCAAGGGACGTCAGTGAGTATGACGAGGCGCTTGGCTTTCACTGTGCGCGCGAGAAGCTCTGCTGCGAGGTCCTTGTCAATGACCGCATTAAGACCGCTGCCATTAGAGACAGGGATGCCGCCGCCACCACAGGCGATGGGAACAATGCCCTTGGACATGAGCGATAGGATTGCGTCGGACTCATGGATGTATAACGGGTTGGGTGAAGGGACAACGCGGCGGTAGCCGCGGCCAGCGTCCTCAATGCTCCTGAACTTCGTGGGCTTGCGCTTGTAGAACGGGCCGATGGGCTTTGTGGGGCGGCGGAACGCCGGGTCACGCTTGCTTACCTCGACGCGCGTGACGATTGTTGCGGCTTTTACGCGGTTGTCACCGAGAACATCCTGGAGCAAGTAGCCAATCTCACCCTGGGACTGGGCAACGAGGACGTGGAGAGGCATGTCCGGCTCATCGAGCAGGAGGTCGCCAACCTGGGGGCCGTTGCCGTGAGTGAGCACGACGCGGTGCTTGCGGGCCAAGGACGCGATTTGCTTCGCGGTTGCCTCGGCATTGCGCAGCTGCTGGGAATAAGAGCCCTTCTCACCGTGCTTGATGAGGGCATTGCCGCCCAAGGCCACGACGAAACGCATCGCAGGAAAAACAGCGTTCAGGGCTAAAAGGGTTACGCTTTTATTCCGATACTGAGTGGCTGACAGCAGTGGAATACCCCAAAGACAGCCAAGGATACCAGTGGTCCAAGCAAGGAGATGTGTGGTACTACTGGAACGGAGAAACATGGCTACCAGGCACACCGCCGCCAGAAATCGCGCCGCCAGAAAAAAAGCCGTTCCCGATAATGCCAGTGATAGTGGTGGCACTCTTGCTGGCGGTGGTCGGGGGCGCAAGCTACTACTTCATTACGCTGCCGCCCACGCCCGAATTGTCGGGAGTGTGCGCGTGCCTCGGGCCGGAGTGCGAGGAAAAGGCGCTCGTGCTCGAAGTGCCGGAAGAGGCAGTGGAGTACGCACGGCAGCTGGGCGCGACAGTCGAGGGGAACGAGATAGTAATTGACGGGCGAGAGTACTACGACGGCACGACAACCATCGCGGTTACCGATGACGCGGCGGCAGTGGGCGTGTACGAGCAAGTGCTGCAGTCCGGCGAGTGGGACGAAATAACACGCGGGCCCACGAGCGTTTACAGGAAAGGCGATACCACTGTCGTGGTTAGGGGTGGAATCGTCGTTGTCGGGCCCAATGCCGAAGAAGTGATTGAGTGCAGCTACTTGCCGTAACGGCGCTCGCGCGAGTCATACGACTTCAGCACATCATCAAAATCCCCGCGAGAAAACTCAGGCCACAGCTTGTCACAAAAGTAAAGCTCGGAGTAAGTTGACTGCCAAGGCATGAAGCCAGACAGGCGCTGCGTGCCGCCAGTGCGCACGATAATGTCCGGCTCGGACGCAGTGTACAAAGCGGTTGAGATTGTCTGCTCTGTTATCGGTGCGCCACGCTGCAAAAGGGAGTTGATTGCATCCACAATCTCAGCGCGGCCGCCGTACCCAATGCAAATGTTCGCGATGTGGCCAGTGTTATCCGCAGTGACCTCATGAATGCTGTCAATCGCCTTCCTGACGCCGTTCGACAAAAGTGAGAGGCGGCCCAAGATGTTGACCTGGACGCTGTGCTCGCTCACGAGCGGCTCCTTCAGCAAGCTGCGCAGCTTGTGCTCAAGCAAGCCCATAAACACACGCAGCTCCAAGGGATTGCGCTGCAGGTTCTCGGTCGACAATGCCCACACAGTCGTTTCCTTCACGCCGGACTCCAAGGACCACCGCCACACATCCTGTGCCTTGCCAAACCCCTGCAAATAAGCCGCGCTTAGGCTGAGCGCATTCTTCCGCGCGAAGCGGCGATTGCCGTCAGGAATGAAAGCGATGCTTGAAAGCATAAGAAACCTTTTTTAACAAAGCCGGAATAAAAGGGTTTCCAATGGACATAAGCGTTATCATACCCACCATGAACGAAGAGAAGTGCATAGGGAGAACGCTCAAAAGCCTCAAGGAGCAGTCCTTTGGCGGGAAGTATGAGATAATCATCGGTGACGGCGGGTCAAAAGACAGGACCAAGGCAATATGCCGCAAGTACGGAGCCAAATTCGTTGTCGAGCCAAAGCCCACGATTAGTGCGGGAAGGCAGAAAGCGTGTGCTATTGCGAAAGGAAAAATCATTGTGAGCACCGATGCCGACATCAAGGCGGACAAGGAATTTCTCAAGGCAGTGTGGGAGTCGTACAACGGCAATGTGGCCACGTACGGGCCGATATACGCGCTGGACGGGGACTGGCTGCAGGCATTCGGCACCGACTTCGTGTTCAACTGGTACATGCGCCTCGCTAATGCGCTCGGGGTCACGATAGCGGCGGGGAGCAACGTCTCCTTCCGCAGGAAGGATTTTGAGGCAATAGGCGGGTGGAACACGGACCTCGTGATGGCAGAGGACCTCGATATTTTGAAGCGGCTCAAGGCCCGCGGGAAGCTGAGGTTCACGCCCAAAGCCAAGGTGCGCGTGAGCACCAGAAGGGTAAAGGGATGGGGGTACAGGAAGTTTCTCTGGCACCACATCACGAACGCCTGGAAATACATGACCACTGGGAAGAGCCACGACGAGTACGAACAGGTGAGATAGTGCAAAAATGCCCTAAAACACCTTGTTTAAGACAACCTTTATAAAGGAATTTTGAGTTACTCTGGGCAGATGCCGGTCAGAGCAGGGTTATCGCGAGGTGTGAGCCCGACTGTGTCGTACGTGCTCCTGCTGGCCATCGTAGCAATACTCTCAATGGGCGCATACATTTACGGGAACGCAGAAATAGCCAGGCTGGAAGACGCTCCGTTAGGTGCCGCTGCTGAGAGCATGATGGTCAGTGCAGATGCAGCAATACAAACGGTCGCGCACGGAGACATAAATTTCACCACAGTCATGGATCTCTACTATCCAAAGGGAGTGGTGAGAGTTGACGAGGACAACAATTGGGTGAAGTTCTCGGCGCAAATAAACACGAAAACATACACTCCAATCACCACAGCGTCACCCGGCTGCGCCCCGCTTTCAGCATGCAGGTGCAACACCACGAGCACCTTGATTGAGGACACCGGCACAGGGATGACAATGGGGCGCGTACTCTACACAAACGTGTACAGGGGAGCGCTCGGCGACGACGTGCAGTTCGTTGAGATTGTCAGCTGCGACGACAGCATCGAGATATACGCCGACCCCACGTGCATGGGCAAAAGCGGGCCACGCTCGCGCATGACCGTAAGGAAAATGGGGTACAACGCGACCAGCAGCAAGCCGATGGTGATGGTAAGGATATGTTAAAAGGGCAGCTAAGCACAGCATTCTTGCTCCACATGGCAGTGGGATTCATACTGCTCATAGCAATCATGTACGCGTCACTCGCACTTGACGAGACAATGAAGCGGCAGAACATGGAAAAAGTCCTTGCGCCGGTAGGCGAATACATCGGCGTGAACATGCTCAGCACAATCGGGCAGATAGGGATGGGCAGGAGCACGAACCAAACGCTCCACGTGCCCCTAAGCAAAGACACGATATCCGGGCAGTACAGCATCGGGATGACAAACATCAGCGGCATGTGGTACGCGGAAATCAAGTCAAGCAAATGGCCCCAGGCAACCATACTGCAGCCACTGTACCTCAACGCATCGTACGTGAGCGCGGACACGAGGCTGCAGTACCCACCGTACTTCTGCTATAACGTGACACGCAACACCACGCTCGTAGCAGGGCAAAATTACCACATATACCTCAATTGTTGATGCCTATGGCAATACCAAGAAAGCTCCTCAAGAAAACCGCGCAGAGAATAGCCAAAGAGCGCCCCACGCGCAAAAGAACAGAGGAGCTGCCGGACTTCGACGAGGCACAGCGCCCCAAAGCAGTCATAAAGGACATAGGCGATGCGATACAGGAATTCAAGGACTATGCCGGGGAAAAAGCGCCGTCAGCACAGGACAGCGAGCGCATGAGCAAAATGAAGGCAGAGTACGAGGCAGGGCTCAAGCCCGGCGCACTCCCAACAGCCGGAAACAGCGTAAGCCAAACAAAATCCATTGACTTCGGCTCAGTCCAAGCAAAACAGCAGATACAGATACCGCAGCGCTCAGGGGCAATGCCGGTCGGCAAGCCGATGATGGCGGCAATGGGCGCGGGGATTGCGGCAAGGAAAACAGAGCAGGGCGAAGCACTGGACGTCGGCGGAAGGATGCGCAACATCCCCATCAAGGCGCACAAGATACCCACGCAATACATCAAGACCATGCCGTCAACATGGGAGCCGCCAAGGTTCGATGAGATTGACAGCCTGTACCCACTCATCAAGCCGTTCTCAATGGCGAACCTCAAATGGAACGCGGAAAAAAACCACTTGGAGTACTATGTCCTCGAGCCCTACCTGACAAAGGAGCAGGAAAGGCAGCTGAGAACAATCAAGGAGCTGGTCGTGGACCTCCTGGACGTCAACCTGTTCGAGGTCAAGGAAGCCAAAAGCATCCGCACCGTACTCAAGAACAAGATAAACAAGGTCATCGCGGACTACGGGATACAGCTCAGCAAGGACGAGTACGCGAAAATACTGTACTTCATTTACCGCGATTTCCTCGGGCTGTCGACGATTGAGCCGCTCATGCACGACCCGAACATTGAGGATGTGTCGTGCGACGGTGTCGACATACCGCTGTACATTTACCACAGGAAGTACGCAAGCGTCCCAACAAACATCAAGTTCCCGAACGACGACAACCTGAACCAGTTCATCACCAAGCTCGCGCAAAGGTGCGGGAAGCACATCAGCGTCGCGGAGCCGCTGCTTGACGGCGCGCTTCCGGACGGCTCGCGTGTGCAAGCCACGTACTCATCGCACAAGGACATCGCGATGCACGGCAGCACGTTCACGATAAGGAAGTTCACGAGAGACCCGCTGACAATCACTGACCTCATCAAGTTCGGCACCATACCCGAAATGATGGCCGCCTACCTGTGGCTCGCGATTGAGTACAAGCGCTCCATCCTCGTGGCCGGAGGGACCGCGACCGGAAAGACAAGCTCATTGAACGCGCTAAGCATGTTCCTGCCCTCGGAAGCCAAGATTGTGAGCATAGAGGATACGCCGGAAATCAGGCTGCCGCACGAGCACTGGATACAAAAAGTAGTGCGCACGGGCTTCGGCAGGGAAGACATGACGGGCCGCAAGCAAGGGGAGATAACAATGTACGACCTCCTAAGGGCGGCGCTGCGTGAGAGGCCCGACGAGCTCATCGTGGGAGAGGTGCGTGGAAAGGAAGCGTACGTGCTGTTCCAAGGGATGGCGTCAGTGCGCGGAAACGAAAGAGTGCTCGTGGTTGACGGGAACGGGTTCACCCAAAACATCGAGATAAAAAAGCTCTCGGGCAAGGACCTAACAGGGTACAAAGCCCCAACAATAAACCTACAAACCAAAAAAGCCGAACTAGTGCCACTTACAGGCTGCGTGGAGCACAAGCCAAGGAAAGAGCTCCACGAAATAAGAACACTGACAGGGAGGCGCGTCCAGACAACCGGAGACCACTCGGTGTTCACGTGGCACAACGGAAGCATAAAGCCTATTCCAGTGAAAGATCTCAAGCCCGGCTCAAAAATCATTGTGCCAGCAAGCCTGCCCGGCGGCTACGCCGACAAGCAGTTCTTGGACCTGACGAAGCTGCTGCCAGGCCTTCGAGTCTTAGCACCAGAATACATCAAAAAAGCATCACGCATACTTGGCTGGGAAAAAGCAGGCAAGGCAGCGGGCGTGGCAACGATATCGGATTACTACGGAATTAAGCCATCAGCACTCAAGCTCAACGCCTACAAAAAGCTCCTGAAAGCAGCAGGCATATCCAACAGCCCGGCGAACATACTCGTGAGATTCGACAGGCGGAGCAAAAGCTCGCGCCCACAACTCGAACTAACCCCTGAACTGCTACGGCTGATGGGATACCACGTGTCAGAAGGGTCGCTGAACACGGCCAACGGCACACTCGCACTGTACAACTCTGACCCGGAAGTGCTCAACGACATGCGCCACTGCATCAAAGCGGTTGCCGGCAGCAGCCCACGTGAACGCGCCTGCACAGGCGGATGGGGCACGTGCACTGAACTTGTCTACAACCACCAAACAATTTCCAAGTTCTTCAAGAAGTACTGCTACGAAGGCAAGGCAAAACGCGTGCCCTCGTTCGTGTTCGGGCTCTCAGCACAAAAAGTCGGGCAGTTCCTCGGCGCACTATACACCGGCGACGGCTCAATTAGAAGGAAATGCTTCCAGTACACAACAAAATCAGGAGTGCTCGCAGACGACTTGACTAAGCTATTGCTTGAACTGGGAATCCACGCTCACATCTACGAAAAAGAAGGGCTGTACAGGATAGAGTTCGCGAGAAAGAAAGCGCAAGAAAAGTTCATGGGGCTCGCACCGCTAATCGGGAAAAAATGCGAACTCGCGCCAAAAGGGCTGCGCAACCCAAGGGTAAAAGAAGACACGTACATCGACATAGTGAAATCAGTTGAAAAAATAAAGCTCAAGGAAGCCGAGCCAGTCTACGACTTGTGCGTGCCGGGTACGCAAAACTTCATCGGCGGGCTCGGAGGCGTGATGCTACACAACACCGGGCACGCAGGAATGGCCACGATTCACGGAGACTCCGTGGACGCGGTGATGCACCGCCTCCAAACCCCCCCGATAAACCTATCCGCCGGGCTGCTGCAGCACCTGAACATAGTGCTCGTGCTCACCAAGGCACGCGTGAAAGGAATTGAGGTCCGCCGCGTCAAGGAAGTAGTGGAAATACTGGGGCTGACCAAGGAACAGGAGCCAATCATCAACACGCTGTTCAGGTGGAACCCAAGCGACGACACGTTCGAGTTCTCGTCAGACAAGTCATACATCCTTCAGGGCATTATCGAGGACAAGGGCATTGACGAGAAAAGCGTCTGGGAAGAGGTCCAGAGAAGGACGCGCATCATGCGCTGGATGAAAAACAACGACATCAGGTACTACGTTGATGTCGGCAAGGTCATCCAGCAGTACTACAAAAACCCGCAGGAGGTGCTCAAGAACATATGATATCAACCAAAAAATACTCCCTGCTCGCATACAGCATGTTCAGGCGCCAGCTGCACCTCGTGCTCCCGTATTTCCAGGGAATAAAGCAAGCGCTCAAAAAAATGGGCGAGCCAACACCGCTCGAAGAATACGCCGCGAGCTTCATACTCACATCAGCACTGGTAGTGCCCACCATAACGCTCGTAGTGCTCTTCTACGTGCTGTCGTTCACAAAGGCGGACCTGGTGTCGGTCATCGTGGCAATAGTGTTTAGTTCAGGGCTCACCACCGGAGGCATATTCCTGATGTACCTCGCGTACCCGAGCTGGAGGGTCAACGAGCTCAAGAACGCGCTTGACAAGCACGTGGCGTTCGCGGCAACGCACATGGCCACGATATCAGGGACAGGCGTGCCGCCACACATCATATTCCACATGCTCGGCCAGTTCAAGGAATACGGCGAAGTCGCACACGCATGCCAAAGGATAGCGAGGAACGTGACCGTGTTCGGGTACGACACGATAAGCGCCCTGAGTGCAGAGGCGCAGATAACGCCGAGCCACAAGTTCAAGGACCTCTTGTGGAGCGTTGTCGCCACAATCCGCACTGGCGGCGACCTGCGCCTGATGCTCATGGCGAAATCAAAGACGCTGATGGAAGAGCAGCGCAGGACAGAGGCAAAGTACGTTGAGACGCTGTCGATGATGGCAGAAATCTACTCCACGATATTCGTCGCAGGAGTCGTCATGATATTCGTTCTCGTGGCAATCATGGGAATACTCGGCGGCCTGCCCGTGCCAGTCAAGCTCGTGCTCGAGGTGACGACATACCTCGCAGTGCCGCTGGCGAGCATCGGGTTCATGTTCGTAATCGAGTCAAGCAAGCCAAGTGGGATCTAAATGGCAGAAGACAAGAAGAAGGAAAAGGGCAAGAAGCCGGACAAGGCAGGGAAAAAGCTATCGGAAGAATTCAACGTAACCGAGTTCCTCAAGAAAGTAAAGTTCATGAAAAAGCGCTGGAAGATAATGTGGGTACTCGTGATGGTCGCGCTCTTCCTCGTACTCGTGGGAGTGGCGTTCCAGCCGGAATCATTCCTGATATTCGTTGTTGGCGCATTCTTCGAAATCAGCATACCGTTCGCGTTCTACATGTTCCTCGAGCACTCACGTATTGAGAGCATCGAAGAGCACTTCCCCGACTTCCTGCGCGATATCGCGGAATTCAAGCGCTCCGGTGTCACGCTGTCACGCGCCATCCAGAACGCGAGCCACAACGACTACGGGCAGCTTTCACCGGACGTCAAGAAAATGGCGGTCCAGCTGTCATGGGGCATCTCATTCAACGGCGCAATGCTCAAGTTCTCAAACAAGATAGAGAGCAGCATGGTCGAGCGCGCCGTGTCCATCATCATCGCCTCGCAAGAGGCCGGCGGAGAGGTCACCAGCGTCCTGGAAACAGTGTCCTCGGACCTCAGGAAGCTCAAGGAGCTTGAGGCAGAAAGGAAGAGCAAGCTAAGCGTGTACACCATGACAATATACGTGATTTACTTGCTTTTGCTGTTCATCATCATCGTGCTCGTGGAATCCCTCGTGCCAGCCGTGCCAAAGATGCAGGCAGCCGGGCAGTTCCTCGGCGGAAGCTCATCAGGCAACATCACGGAGTTCGAGTTCCGCACGCTAATGTTCCACGTAATCATGGTGGAAGCGTTCTTCGCCGGCATGATAGCAGGGCAAATGGGCGAAGGGCGCGTGAGCGCAGGCATAAAGCACGCCGTCGTCCTGGTCCTTATCTCGCTGCTCGCGTTCCAAATGGTTCCGCCGGCAAGCGCCCTCGACAAAATCAGCGAAACAATCCTGGACCTGCCCCCGACAAAAGGGCTCGCAAGCCAGGGCCTTGACGGGCTGGTTGAGCTGGACAGCACGTTCACGACCACCGATGTCGCCACAAGCGTAAGGGAGCTGGCGAAAGAGCGTAATAGGGACTCCCATAAGGCATTCAGCCCAGAGGACGTCAAGTTCGTGGTATACAACTGCCAGGCCTGTGCCTCCGGCTACATCTCCATCAGCGAGGATAAAATAACAGTCAAGCAGCCCACGATGATACGGTACAACATCATGTACTCAAAAACATACTACGAGGTGGCTTTCCAGGATGCATAAGAAAAAGGGGAGCGTCGGGCTCGAGTTCGTGGTGGCCATATCCCTATTCCTAGTGGCATTCTGGTTCATCTACCTGCAAAGCACGGTGCTATTGCTGCCCAAGACATTCCGGAATGACGTCCGGCAGCCAGGAGCCGAGTTCGTGTCCACGAAGCTCATCTCGGACGCCGGTTACGAGAGCAGCATAGGGACGCCGGAGGACTGGGACGCAGGCACGGGCTATGACGAGCTGGGCTTCGCACTGTACTCAGGCGGCACAAAATCAGGGATACTCGACCGGGACAAGCTCACCGCTACCAACGGGACTAATTGCGAGGGCCTGAAGCTCGACGTGTTCGAGGGAGAGTTCGCGTACGAAGTGCACAGCAACCTGTTCTTTGCGTGCAACGCGAAATTCAACAAGAACGCCTACGTGCAAAGGCCGATTTATGTCAAGAGCGGCGGTGCCTACTGGAAGGGGGTGATGCGCGTATGGATCGCTTGAACAGGAAGGGCTACATGCGCATTGTCGAGGTAGTGATTACCCTGGTGCTGCTGTTCTCCTACAGCGCGCTCGTCATCAGCAGGAACCCCGCGATGCCGCAGAGCACGAAGAACACGCGGATACTCGTCCGCCAGGCAGGCGACCTGAAGAACATGGTCTGCTACTCTGACAAGGACCGCAAGACCATAACCAAGGACTTACCCCTTACCACTATTAACACAACACTCTATCAAGTTACTCCACAAGACTTATCATATCATATGCTGTCAATAGACCCCGCAACAGGGAACGTGGTGCAGGAGACAGGGCTGGCCGTGCCGGACCTGACTGACTACGCCACGGTCACGGACCTCGCGACATCGAGCTGCGTGATAGCCACTGGGTGGGGCACTAGGCAGGTGGTGATGCAAGTATGGTACACATGAACAAAAAAGGTCAATTCTTTATCATAATGCTGCTTTTCATGGCAGTCATAGTCGCGGAAGTGGCTGTGTTTACCACGGAAAGCAAGCAACTGCAGAGGCAGCTCGCCCTACCCCCTGAACCGGGCGTGGAAAGCGACATGTCCTCGTACACGCAAGAGCTACGGGCAGCGCTTGAAGGAGAGGTTTACTCAGGGCAATCAAGCTATATCGAGACAGTCATCTCAGACCTTGAGGGCCAAGCAGCGCAAAGCGGCAAAAACCTCGACATACAGTGTACCGAGGGGCAGACAGGCGACACGTACTCGCTGGACTGTGACCTGACGCTCACGACCAGCACAGGCACCTACAAGGAGAGCTTCTACCACGAGTTCACAGTTGTAACCAGCATCACCACTTACAATGACGAAAACTACCTAAACGAGGACAGGTACTTCACCAAGGGCGAGACCGTCTACTACGAGCTCACGAGCAACGACAACACCAAGGACTACAACGTGACACTGCATAACAGCACGGGCTCGGAGTTCTTCCAGGAAAATATGACCACAACGAAATACCAGAACAGCAGTGAGTTCACCATGAGCTCAGTGTGGCCCGATGGCGCGTACGAAATACGCATCAACGGCACGAAGCGCGCTGACATCTACTACAATTACGTGACAATCAAGTTCACCACCAAGGACGCGCTGAACGAGGAGGCAACACAGTTCCAGCCCGGGGACACCGTGAACTGGGAGCTTGAGATGGGCATTTATGACGGCTCGTACCTCGACACTGCGTACGGCGTGAACATCTACCACGCCGACGGCAAGGCATCGGGCTACGACATCTTCGGCGAAACTGTCTCGGGGTTCGCGAGCGGGTCCTTCATGCTGTCCACCGGCGAGGAAGCAGGCATCATGAACATAGTCATCACGGACCTGGACCACGGTCAAAGCGACACCACGTACATCGAGGTGGTGGCCGAGGAGCCCAGCGGGTATATCGCGGCGGTGATTCCGTTCAACGAGCCGCACAACGAGGTGTGGGTACCGGGAACCGCGGACAGCGGGTACACCGAGTGGTATGACACCATAGCTACGCTGTACGAAAGCATCCCGTTCACTGTCGGCATCACGGGTGATGACACGCTGCGCGTGGACGGCAGCGAGTGGTTCGGCCTGCCGCGTGTCAAGGCAAGCAAGATACACATACTCACAGCGAGCGTCGCTCCGGAGGAGGATTGCGCATGAAAGAGATAGGCTTAGGCGGGCTAAACGCCCAGATAGCTATCATACTGATAGTGGCTGCACTGGTGGTGGTCGGCATCGCCGTTATGTTTGCGCCACAACCCGCTACGCCGAGCGCTCCCGTGTCCCCTCCGCCGATAATAATCCCCACAGGGCCCGGGCCCGTGATAACGCCAGAGATGAATTTCACCACTACTGCAGAGTGCGGAATAGGCAAGCCCTGCAAGACAGGCTCGTGCATCGACGCCGGCGAAGGGCCGCAATGCATCGTGGACCCGTGCGCGCTCTGCGACCCCGGGGACCAGTGCATAATACTCGAGTCGTATCCCGGGCAGCTTAGGTGCATCAAGCCCGGCGCGCAGGCGCCTGAGGACAATGATGCCACTACGGCAGAGAGCTTCGAGAATTTGTCAGTGACTCTTGGAGAAAAGAACGGTGTCACGACAGCAGCCTTCAGCACTAAGTATGACGTGTGCGAGGACGAGAACTTTGAGTGGAACTGCCTCACTGAAAGCAGTGTGACCACGTGCCAGCTCAACGGAGTCAACGCGCCCGCCACGACGCCGAGCACGATTACGGTTACGTGCCTGAACTACGACACCCCCCTGAACAAGATGGTATTCACCGGCACTCTTGGAGGTGATGCACAATGAAGCGCATCCTACTTGCGGCAATCGCGCTTTTGATGCTCATGAGCGTGGCCACAGCGGCAATAGGGGACGAAATACTCCTGTCCGGAGGCATCACCAGCAACGCGAACCTGGCTCAAAACGTCGCGTACGGGCCCGGCGGCAAGGCAGTATGGCGTGACAGCAGCTTCATGTACCACCTTACGCTTCGTGACTCTGACAACATGCGGATACTCTACACCAAGAGCACCGCGAACCACCCTGCCAGCGCAAGCGACTTCCCGACCCCGACAGCAATAATCACTGATGGGTTCAACCACGGCTTCTGGCTCGACACCACTGACGACAAGCTCCACCTCGTTTACTACGACCAGATAGCCCCCGAACGGCTCGTTTACACGACCTGCACCACGAACTGCCACCTCAGCGGAAGCTGGACCGAAGTCTCCACACTTTACACCGGCACAATCTACGGTGCGCCGGACATCGCGCTCCACAGGTACAACGGCGATGCGAACTACCGCGTGCACTTTGTTTACGTGAAGAGCGCCAGCCAAGACGTAGTAAGATACAGGTATTGGGACTCGAGCACGGGGCTCAGCTCGGAAAAAGCCATACCCCTCATAACCGGAACCTACCTGTACCCGAACCCCAGCATTGATGTTGATTCCACCGGCAGGATACACGTTGGCGCAAGGCAGCACCACACCAGCACAACCTCACTAAGGCGCTGTGTCTACACCCAGTCCAGCAACGGCGGCGTGACGTGGCAGAAGATAGGTGGCACCAATGGGTACGACACACTTGCCAGCGGCACGAGCAATGTGCAATCATGCGGCATCCTGGTCACCGGGAACAACAAGCTCCAAATGGCTTACACTGCCGTGAGCAACGACAATTACTACGGGTACACAGGCGCGCTCACCGGAAGCACGTGGACAACAGCCCTGCATGATAGCATTTACTCGAACTGGGGCAACATAGGCGGGGACGCAGCGGGCAACGTGTACTACACTTACTCAGGAAGGAGCGGAACAACCGGAGACATTTACTATAAGAGATACGACGCGTCCACCGGGTTCGGCAGCAGGGTCATAGTCAACACGAACGGCAACAGCCAGTTCCAGGGGATTGAAAAGCACGCACCCGCATGCTCCGGCGGCTATGTGGGCATGCTGTACGGCTATAGCCTGAGCCCTTACAATATTTACTTCCGCGAGCTGCCAAACGCGTACAACGACCCGGCCGCATGCAACGACGCGCCAACGCTCACGGGCGTCTCGGTCAGCACAGACCCCATCAAGGGCGGGGCACAGCAGACAGTGACGCCGAGCGGCGTTGCGGACGGAGACAGCGACCCACTGTACCTCTACTGCTGCCTTGGAGTGGGCGCGTCATGCACCGCGACATCAGCGAACAGCGTCTGTGACAGCGACGGGCCATGGTCATCCCCGTACTCATCAATGGCATGCACGTACGACACAAGTGCAGGATCAACCCAATCCGAAGGCGCGTTCTGCCGCCTGTGGGATGGCACGGAATACGACGCCGGTGGCGCGAACGACATCTACGACGTGGACTCCGACGCGCCGATAACAACTGACAACGCGCCGGCGGGATGGCAGGGAAGCAATCCGACCATCACATTGGGTGCCACGGACGCAGGTGCGGCAACCGTCTCCTGGACAAAGTACTGCATTGACACAGCGAACACGTGCACCCCGGCAACGACGTACTCAGTGGCATTTGCAATGGACTGTGGTGCGGGCCAAGCGTGCACCAAGTACGTGCGATACCAGTCACAGGACTCAGTAGGCAACCTGGAATCAGTCAAAAGCACGGGCGCCATACAGATAGACCTCGAAGACCCGACCACGACGGACAACGCGCCTGCAGGATGGCAATCAGACAACCCAAGCATAACACTAAACCCTTCGGACGGCTCAGGCAGCGGAATAACATTCACGAAGTACTGCATTGACACAGCGAACACGTGCACCCCGGGAACAACATACTCCGGGCCGGTGGCCACAACTTGCGCCGCAGGCGGCGTATGCACGCAGTACATAAGGTACTACAGCTCAGACAATGTGGACAATGAAGAAAGCGTTAAGTCAACAGGAGCAATCACAATAGACCGCCAGGCACCAACCACGACGGACAACGCGCCTGCAGGATGGCAAGCCACGAACCCGACAGTGACACTCACGCCAAGTGACGGCTCGGGCTCAGGGATGGTTGGCGGGTCAGCAGACACAGACTACTGTATTGACACTGCGGACACGTGCACCCCAACAACAAGCGGCACATCAGCAGCAACAACCTGCACCGCGGGGGACGCATGCACGCAGTACATACGCTACAGGTCCACGGACGCGGTGGGCAATGTGGAGGGCATCAAGTCAACGGGAGCAATCACAATAGACATGCAGGCACCGACCACGACAGACAACTACGCAACCGTGTGTGTGGGCACGAGCCCCGTGGCAGTGACGCTAACCCCAACTGACCCCAACTCTGGAATGGGAGGCAGTGCATGGACAAAGTACTGTATTGACACGGCTGGTTCGTGCACGCCAACAACAAGCGGTACGGCGCCGAGCGTTACGTGCGCCGATGACAACTTCTGCAACCAATACGTGCGCTACCACTCACAAGACGCTGTAGGCAACACAGAGGCGGCACACAACAGCGCGCTCGTTACCATTGACCGCAAGGACCCGAGCGCAGGGCCAACGCCTGTTGTCACGGGCACGGGCGCAACCACGCTGGGCGTGCTCGCGTCAGGCGGGAGTGACACGGGATGCGGCTCATCAACACTGACATACAAGTATACCTGCACTCAGGGAACCGGATGCACTAACAGCGGGTGGCTTTCTGACGGCTCAAGCCACGATGAAACCGGCCTGAGCGCAGGCGCGCAATACTGCTACACTGTTGAAGTCAAGGACAATGTCGGCAATATCGGTGCCGCTGGCTCGGCAGGGTGCGGGTACACTGATGCCGCGGTGCCAACGCTCACGGGCGTGAACGCGTATGGTACCAGTTATCTTGGCTCCGGTCTCGGTGACGTCACGACAACGTGGACCGCAAACGGCAATGAGGCAGGCACGCTCTACGAGGTGCGCAGGGACGGCAGCACCACGGTGATGTCAGAAACAGCGGGTGTATTCACGTACACTAACACCGGCCTAGCAGACAACACGGAGTACTGTTATGACGTGCGCGCGAGAGTGCCCGGGGGCACTTGGTCCGGGTACTCAAGCTCGTCATGCGCGACAACGCTAGACCGCACGAAGCCTGCGACGCCGGTGTTCACTGTAACAGAAAACAGCGGGAACATCGACCTCGACTGGACATACACCGAAACCGGGCTTCTCGGGTACTGGGCGTTCGAGGACGGCAGCGGCATTACAGCAGAGGACTGGACCACAAGTCCACACGACGGAACGATATCAGGCGGCTCATGGGCAAGTGGAAACACGGACCCGTACACCGGCGGTGCGATTACGCTGACGGACGGAGGGTATGTTGACTTCGGCGCTGACCCCACGCTCAAGCCAGTAGGCGCATACACCATAGCAACGTGGTTCAAGACAACGACCACGGCAAACTACCCCGTGCTCGTGTCATCAACAACCAGCGGCACAGGACACTATCAGGGATACATGCTGAGGCTGGGCAGCGCAGCAAGCGACGGCAAGCCCTACGGCCGGCTCGGAAACGGGGTGTCAGGAGAAGACTGCAATGTTGCGGGCACAACCCTGCTCAATGACGGGCTATGGCACCACGCCGCACTCGTCTTCGACGGCGGAATGCTTTATTTGTACGCGGACGGCAAGCTGGAAGGAAGCACGCCATGTGCAAAAGTGCCGTACTATGACGGCACCCCCGTCACCGCAGGGTACCCAATTTGGACGGGCTTCAGCGGGGAAATGGACGAAATCAGGGTATATGACTCGCCACTCTCACAAGAAGATATTATTGAAACAATGGAAACCGGGCTCATCAAGTTCGGGGCGCAGCGAGCTGACTCGGTAAATGAGTGGTATGGGCCTATCGGTGGCGTAGCAGACAAGTTCAGCGACAACGAGTACACGAGCAACCCAACATGGACAGTGGGCGCAGGCTCATGGACAGCGAGCGGTGGGTACTTGCGCACCACAGGAACCAACAGCAAGATATACATACCGTCAACGCAAGCGTACGGCTACTGGGAATGGGACATGAAGCAACTCGAGAAGCAGGAGTTCTGGCTCATGAACCAGAACACAGGCATGGCAATGAGTGGGGGAGTTGGGTACCTTGTTTACTTCTATAATGGGAACATAATCCTCGCTAAATCAACAGGCAGCAGCTCAGTAGAGCTAAGCAGCGTGGCAAACACCAACGACGGCACTTGGGCAAGCTTCAAGGTGTTCAGAGACAGCAACGGCGGGTTCAAGGTATACAAGGATGACGTACTGCTCTTCGACGTGGTGGACAACACATACACATCATCCAGCTACATGGGCATGTTTGCATGGGACGTGACCTCGGGCAACGGCGGGTACGACAACATAAAGACTGGCCAACTCATCAAGGACGACGCGTACACGGATACCACAGCAGAGGATAACACAGCGCCGAACACGCCCGCAGTGCCGACAGTCGCGCCGCCAGGCAGCGGGGACAGGGAGTGCTCAACAACCGGCGCATGCCAGCTCGCGGTCACGTGGGCAGACCCGGGCGATGTCGGAACGGATTATTATTACACAGTCAAGGCGTACGACGACCAAG